>JBLHLU010000007.1:0-33012 GCA_047623385.1 Paraglaciecola psychrophila | reverse complement strand
AGCATACCATCATGAAACAACATGATCATCAACAGCACTTAAAACTTGAGCCGCTCACTACTGACAGCCCGGCGATTGTTTACCTAGATTTCAAGAGCCCCTACGCCTTTCTGGCGATTGAGCCCACTCGGGCTCTAGAACGGGAGTTGGGTGTGCAATTCGACTGGCGCCCCTTCGTACTGGATATCCCCAGTTACCTCGGTAGTGCTCGACTTGATAAAACAGGGAAAGTTGTCGAGCAAAGTCGCAGCGCCGAGCAGTGGTCGGGCGTCAAATACGCCTATTATGACTGTAGGCGCTACGCCACTTTGCAGCATCAAAGGATTCGCGGTACCGAGAAAATTTGGGATACCAACCTCATTGCCACCGCCATGCTGTGGACCAAGAAATACGGTTACGAAATACAGCAACAATTTATCGACCTTGTTTTCCAGCCTTTTTGGCAGCGTGAGCTCGACGTAGAGAACATCGACATCGTTAGTGAATTAGTGGCTCGAGTGGGTGCCGATGGAGTAGCGTTTGGCCAGTGGGCGCAAGCCGAGGGCCTGGCGATTAATACGCAATTACAATCTTCTGCTTTCGCCGCAGGTATTTTTGGGGTGCCCAGTTATGTGGTGGGGTCGCAGTTGTACTTTGGGCGAGAGCATCTGCCCAGAATACGCTGGCAATTGAGTGGCGAGGTCGGGGCGGCGCCAGATATCGCCAATCCATTGCCCGCTGCCCTGCCCACTGGGCCGCCGTTGGCGCATACCATCACCATCGGCGTCGATGATTCTCTCGATGCGCTAATGGCTGTTCCGAGACTTATTGAGTTGCTAGTTAATTTTGCCGGCGAAGTAAACTGGGTGTCGATCACTGCGGAAAAACCCTCTCCGGTGCTCATCGACAAGGGGCAGTCGCGCAGCGCATTGCACCGCCAGTGGCGAGAGAAAAACCGACTTCAAAATCTGGCTCGCTATTGTGCAGTCGAAGCACAGTCGGAGAGTTATAGCGGCGCAATAGATCAGCTATTAAAGCAACACAACATCTCACTGCAAGGCGTGGGTCCACAGCAGGTGATTCGACCGGCTGCGCCGGGTATCGTTGTGTTGTTGGATGACGAGTTGTTTATCGGCCGACAGCATTTACCACTGTTGGCAGCGCGTCTAAGCAGACCGACGTAGCGGTATCGCAGACCGGCACTATTGAGGACATAAATCATTGAAAACAGGCATGGGTGGTTCTATAAATTTTACACTACAGATTCCATGCTACAGATTTTAAGCTACAGACCCTAAGAATTCAGTTTGAAGGCATTGATCTTAAGGCATTGATCTTAAAGTAATGATCTCAAGGCAATGATCCCGAGGCGCCGGCACAGATCAAATTCAACGATGCGGTTAAATTCGCTGCAGCTAACTAACCCATCGGCGGCAGGCCCGTTTATTAATTTTCCTGTAGTCGAGCAACACGCTATCAGCCTGTCGTTTATCACTGACAGTACGGTGGCAAGTCTTACTGACCGGGCCGCTAGAATCTTCTAAGTATGGTAACAACACACAGGACTAAAACACACCGGACTAAAACACCGTATGACGTTGCCCTGGTCGCTGTTTTTACCGGCCGCTGACAACAACGGTTTACGTTGCTATGGATAAAAGCGTCGGTGTTGGTAATGGTGTAGAAAGAAGGGTTGAAAATGTTGAATACCTCGGTCTAGTCGTATTTAACCAATCGCCTAATGGCTTGTTACTATTTTATCGTTAACAGTATTGCCGAAGTAAAAGCTGCGGCTAGTCGCGGTGGAGCACAATATAACGCGCTTATTATTGATCTCGATGTTGCAGCGGGCACCACCAGCCTAACACTCAGCCTAGACCCGCATCTAGCCGTGCAATCTAACCCTTTAAGTGTGTGGCATTTTACACTACCGCCAGCCAGCGAAAGCTGAAACAGCAGGCAGCCGGTACTTTGCCGAATTGAAAAGTGTTGGCGAATGCTATTTGCAGCGGCTAGATTGACTCGCGCTGCTGCAAGGTATTACAGTCTGCTGCCAAACTTATCAGCGCGGAGCCGTGACACTATGAGTACTTTTGAATTTCACTTTGATTTTGGCAGCCCCAACGCCTACTTAAGCCATCTAGTTATCCCCGCTATTGAGCAGCGCACCGGGGTTAAAATCGACTATGTGCCGGTATTGCTGGGTGGGCTTTTTAAGGCGACCAACAATGTGTCGCCGATGGTGTCGATGAACGGGATAAAAAATAAGCCGGAGTATTCACAGCTGGAAACCGCGCGCTTTCTCAAGGCCCATGGCATTGATGATTACCAGATGAACCCGTATTTTCCAGTGAACACGCTGAAAATTATGCGCGCAGCCATCGCTGCGGAGCTAGAGGGCGTACTGCCCGCTTATGTCGATGTCATTTATCGCAGTATGTGGGCCCAGCCGCAGAAAATGGACGAAGCGGAGATCATTATCGCAGCGCTCAATGCCGGTGGCCTGAACGGTGATAAGCTGATGGAACTGTCTCAGCAGCCAGCGGTTAAAGCCAAGTTGATCGAGAATACTGAGGTCTCAGTGGCGCGGGGTAATTTCGGTTCACCGACGTTTTTTGCCGGTGACGAGATGTTTTTTGGCAAAGACAAATTGCGCGATTTCGAAGAAATGATAGTGGCGCTGAACCTATAGTTGCAGCGCCATTGAGGGCTCTACGCCGCTAGCCAACACTGCCGCGCAGGGCCAGTTTGGCTAGGGCTCTTTGCGCTGCGGCTAATACCTGGGCGGGGGCGGTGCCGCCAATATGATCGCGAGCGGCAACCGAGCCTTCCAAGGTTAATACCTCAAACACGTCCGCTTCGATATCATCGCTAAACTGACGCAATTCTGTCAGCGTCATCTCCGATAAATCCTTGTTCTGCTCGATACCGTAGGCAACCGACTTACCGACCACCTCATGGGCGTCGCGGAACGCTACCCCGGCTCGCACCAGGTAATCTGCTAAGTCGGTGGCGGTAGAGAAGCCGCGCTTGGCTGCTTCGAGCATCACCTCCTTACGCGGAATAATAGCCGGTACCATATCGGCATAGGCCTTGAGACAGTCTTTGACGGTGTCGATGGTGTCGAACAAGGGCTCTTTGTCTTCTTGATTGTCTTTGTTATAGGCCAATGGCTGCGATTTCATCAGCGTGAGCAGGGAGACTAAGTGGCCGTTAACTCGGCCTACTTTGCCCCGCACCAGCTCCGGCACATCGGGATTTTTCTTCTGCGGCATAATCGATGAACCGGTGCAGAAGCGGTCTGGCAACTCGATAAAATTGAACTGGGCCGAGGTCCACAACACCAACTCTTCGCTGTAGCGAGACATATGCGTCATTAACAAACTGGCAAAAGCGGTAAACTCAATGGCAAAGTCACGATCGCTGACCGAGTCCAGTGAATTTTCGGTGGGAGCATCGAAGCCCAACAGTTCGGCGGTCATCGCCCGATCAATCGGGTAGGTAGTACCCGCCAGTGCGGCGGCGCCCAGCGGACACTGGTTCATGCGCGCCCGACAGTCCATCAAGCGGCTGAAGTCGCGCTCCAGCATTTCGTTCCAAGCCAAAAGGTGGTGACCAAAGGTGACCGGTTGGGCGGTCTGCAAATGGGTGAAGCCGGGCATAATGGTATCGCTGTGGCTGCTAGCGAGTTCAATCATACCGTGTTGCAGGCGGCTCAACTCGACCGCAATAGTGTCGATCTCATCGCGCAGATAGAGGCGAATATCGGTGGCGACTTGGTCGTTGCGAGAGCGACCGGTATGCAGCTTTTTACCGGTAATACCGATCTTGTCGGTCAGTCGCGCCTCGATATTCATATGTACGTCTTCTAAGGTCACCGACCACTGAAACTGCCCGGCCTCAACCTCAGCGCGAATTTGCTCTAAACCTTGCTGTATTTGCAGGTATTCGCTGTGCTCCAATACACCCACTTTACTGAGCATTTGGGCATGGGCCAGAGAGCCATTGATATCGTGATGGTACAGGCGCTTATCGAACTCAACCGAGGCGGTAAAGCGCTCTACAAAGGCATCGGTGGGCTCTGAAAATCGTCCACCCCAGGGTTTGATGGCTGGCTCTTTATCGGTCATGGCGGGTCACTTTATCGGTAAAGTCTATCGGAATGGCGCTATTGGCGGCGATTATAACAAGGTTAGAGCCGCCGTAAACCATTGCTTGGTGCATTGTCTGAGGTCGAGCGGCTAGTTTTGTCTAAGCCACACAGTGGCGGTGGTTGCCACCACAGTCACAGTTGCTATAGTTGAACGCTAGCGATGCGGCGCAGCGATTCTAACGGCACTGCAGCAGCTAGTAGCGGGTTATTGACAGAGAGTTACCGTAAATGGAGGCAGGGCAAATAAATAATCGGCAGGGTCAGCCCGCTAGAACTGCTCGCGGCAGGCCCGGAGAATTTTTTATTCCGGACCTGTGCAATGTGCAGGCGCTGTTGTTTTTGGTGTTAGTGGCGGAGCTGCTGGCTATTGTGCTGGAATTGGCAGCCAACGGTATTGCTCTGTTTGACTGGCAGTCGTTCTCGCTAACCTCGCTATTCGTGCAGTGGGTTTTCCTGCTCAGTGCGGTATTGCTGTGTCAGTTGCGCCAGCGTCTCAGCCACTGGCCGGTGCGAGCGGCGGCGACATCGTGTTATCTGTTGATCCTGTTAGTGGTGGCAGTGGCTAGTCTACTCGGTCAGTGGTTGCTGCGCGGCGGTATTAACGGCCAGGGCAGCACCGATTACCACGCGCTGCTAACCCATATAGCTATTTGCGCGGTGTTGGCGGGTATTGCCCTGCGCTACCTGTTTCTAACGCAGCAGCTGCAACTGCGCCAGCAGGCAGAGTTGCAGGCCCGTATTCAGGCGCTGCAATCGAGAATTCGCCCACACTTTTTATTCAACAGTATGAATATTATTGCCAGTTTGATTCCGGTAGACCAAGAGGCCGCAGAGACCGCAGTAGAAGACTTAGCGGGCTTGTTTCGGGCCAGCCTGGCGGAAGTGGAGACCCAGGTCACCGTTGCCGAAGAGTTGGAACTGTGCCGGCGTTATGTGCGCATCGAACAGCTGCGCTTGGAGGACAGGCTGCAGGTGGAATGGCGGGTCGAAGGACTGCCGCCGGGGTTAAAAATTCCCACTCTTTCGATTCAACCGCTGCTTGAAAATGCCATTTACCACGGTATTCAAGGGCTGCCCGAGGGCGGTTTGGTGACCATAGAGGCGCAGTACCAGGCCGGTCAATTTTCGGTCACGGTGAGCAACCCGATGTTAAACAGCGCTGATTCTTCGACCGCTGGTAACCAGTTGGCGCTGGACAATATTAACCTGCGCCTACAGGCCCTGTACGGACCTAAGGCCGGGCTTAGCACCGAGCGCGGCGCGCAGCAATTTCGCGCCCATATTCGCTATCCACAGCGACTGACCGACCACCAGCAAGGGTGAGCGCAGAGCGATGAAAATACTGATTGTGGACGACGAACCGCTGGCTCGAAAACGGCTGGTGCGGCTATTGGGCCAGCAACCGGGCTATCAGGTAGTGGCCCAAGCAGGCAACGGTGAGCAGGCCATAGCTGCCTGCGCCAACTACCACCCCGACGTGGTACTAATGGATATTCGCATGCCAGTGATGGATGGCCTGGCAGCTGCCAGTGCGTTAGCAGCTATGGCGCAGCCACCGGCGGTGATATTTTGTACCGCTTACGACGACTACGCGCTGCAGGCCTTCAATGCCAAAGCGGTGGACTATTTGTTAAAACCAGTAAACCGAGACAAGCTAACAGCCGCCCTAGACCGCGCGCAGCAACTGACCCGGCTGCAGATAAGTGCGCTACACGCTGATCAGCGCGAGCATATTTCAGCCCGCACCAGCCGTGGTGTTGAACTGATCCCGCTGGAGGCGATTCGCTATTGTCTGGCTGACCAAAAGTACGTAAGTGTTTACTATTTGCGTGACGGGCAGCTACAAGAGCAGTTGCTTGACGACCCGTTAAAGGCCTTGGAAGAGGATTTCGGCGAGCACTTTGTGCGTATTCATCGCAATGCGCTGGTGGCTACCCGACATATTCAGGGCTTGCAGAAGTGTGCCGGGGGTATCCGGCTGCAGTTGGCGGGCGTCGTTGAGGGCCCTTTGGTTAGTCGACGTCACCTCAGTGCGGTGCGGCTACTGCTGCAACAGTTGTAGTGGCCTTAGCAGCGGTAAAAAAGCGCATATTTAAGACACAGATAATAGGCACTTAGGCTGCACTCATTTATTATAGCAAACTGGCGGTGCGCGAAGGCACTGTTGACCGGCCCCCTTACCCATTGTTGAGAGAGACTATGTCCGAGCATATCGTGCGCATCGCCACCCGTGAAAGCCCGCTGGCCCTGTGGCAAGCCGAGTATATTAAGGCAGGGCTGGAGCGTACCCACCCCGGTATTACCGTGCAATTGCAGGGCATGACTACTCGCGGTGATATTTTACTGGACTCGCCGCTGGCGAAAATTGGCGGCAAGGGGCTCTTTGTCAAAGAGTTAGAAACTGCGCTGCTCAACCACAGTGCCGATATAGCGGTGCACTCGATGAAAGATGTGCCGATGGCCTTTCCAGAGGGTCTGGGGCTAGCCATTATCTGCCAGCGGGAAGATCCCCGAGATGCTTTCGTCAGCAATCATTTCGCGACAATTGAGGCTCTGCCTCAGGGCAGCGTTGTCGGCACCTCAAGCCTGCGCCGCCAGTGTCAACTGCGGCAAATGCGACCGGACTTAGTCGTTAAAGACCTGCGCGGCAATGTTAATACGCGACTGAGGAAACTAGACGAAGGGCTTTACGACGCCATTATTTTAGCGACCGCAGGCTTGGTACGGCTGGATATGGCGGACCGTATTCGCCAGCGTATCCCGGTGGAGTTGAGTCTGCCCGCCGGTGGTCAGGGAGCAGTGGGGGTGGAGACCCGGCTCGATGATTCGCGCATGATCAAGTTATTGGCGGGCCTGAACCACCAGCCCACCGCAGACTGCGTTATCGCCGAGCGGGCGATGAATATACGTTTGGAAGGAGGCTGTCAGGTCCCGATTGCCGGTTATGCTATTGACCATCCTGAACGCCCCGGTGACTTATTGTTGCGCGCGTTAGTGGGTAGCCCTGACGGCGTGACGGTGCTGCACAGTGAGGCCTCAGCGCCGCGTAGCGAAGCGCAAGCGCTGGGTATTCAGGTGGCTGAAGATTTGTTATCGCAGGGTGCCGGGGAAATTTTGAAGGTGGTCTATCGCGACCAAGACGGCCAGTAAAGAGGCAGTGATGGTGCAGAATCTGAACGGCCTATCGGTATTGGTGACCCGGCCGGTTGATCAAGCCGAGGCATTGGTGGCGGCGATCGAAGCGGCGGGTGGCCTGGCTCAGCACTGCCCGGTGATGGAGATAGTGGCACTGGACCAGCACCGCGAGAGCGAACTGATCGAGAGCAATAAGCACAAAATACTGGCGCTGGACAACTACCACCATATCATTGTGATTAGCAGCAACGCTGCTTATGCGGCGCTGGAACTGATCGATGACTACTGGCCACAGCTGCCGCTGGGGCTGCAATGGCACGCTGTGGGCAGCACCACCGCTGCGCTGCTGAAAAGTCGGGGTATCGCTGTGTCGAGCTGTGCTGGCAAAGCGATGAATAGTGAAGCACTGTTGCAGCAAGGCCCGCTGCAACAGCTCAGCAACAACAAAATTGTTATCGCCCGGGGGGTCGGCGGCCGCGAGTATCTGCGGCAGCAGTTGCAATCGCGGGGCGCCACCGTTGATTACCTTGAGTGTTATCGGCGTCAGTTGGCGGCTACATCGGCCCAGCTACTGCAGCAGCAACTGGCTGGCGTTGATGCGATCTGTCTCAACAGCGCCGAGAGTGTCGATTATTTTGCTAGCTTAGCCGGGGCCCAGTTGTCCTTCGCCAAGGCTCTGCCGGTAGTGGTACCCAGTGTACGGGTTGCCGATCACGCTGAGAAAAATGGTTACAGTCGTGTTATTGTTGCGCAAAACGCCAGTAATCTTGCGGTTGTTGCTGCGCTGAAAACGGTTGCCGTCGCCGCTGGAGTCTCGCCTCGATAATGGATGAAACATTGCATAACGATAAACAGCAACAGCTCGATGACGGGACTGCCAACAACGCCCAGCGTGCTAACACTATCGAGCCGCCGGCACTAATCCCGCTCAATACTGGCACCCTGCGCAGTGGCCCCGGTTGGTGGCTATGGGCGCTAGCCATGTTATTGGCGCTAGCGGCGGCGGCGGGCAGTGGCTATCTATGGCAGCTCGACGAGTTACAGCGTCAACAGCACAGCCAGCAGCAAAGCCAACAATCGCAAGCGTTGGCCGCGGCCCAGCAGCAGTTGCAGCAGCAGTCTCAGGCAGTGGCTCAGTTACAGGCGACCTTGCAGCGCGGCGCGGCTTCAAGCCAACAGCGCCTCGAGCGATTGCAGCAACAGTTGCGGGCTCAGGACCTACAGTTGTCTAGTTTACAAAAACGGCTGTTGTCGCTATCAATAACCGACCGCGCTGACTGGCTATTGGCAGAGGCAGAATATCTGATGCGGCTGGCTAACCAGCGCTTATTGATGGGCAAGGAACTTGGCGGGGCCAGGGATTTGCTGGCGGCGGCTGACGCGATTGTACTGGAACTCGACGACAGCGCTTTGTATCCGGTAAGAGCTGCACTGGCGGACAATATGGCAGCGCTGGCGGCGGCGGGTAATTTTGATTTAGAGGGGCGCTACCTCCGGCTGCAAGCGCTAGCGGATCGCGCCGCGCAGTTGCGGCTGTTTAAACAACCGGTATTTGCGCCCCCGGCCCCAGAGGTCGTCACAGAGCAGGGCTGGCAGCAGGGTGCCGAGCGCGGTTTGCAAGCAGCGCTGACTAAGCTTAACGGTTATATTAGCTATCAACTCCGCGATCAGAGTTATCGACCGGCGGTAGCCCCGGATCAAGAAGTTGCGGTCAGGCAAAATCTGCAACTGATGTTTGAACAGGCACAACTGGCCCTGCTGGCTGGCAAGCAAAGTTTTTATATGCAGAGTTTGCAGCGCGCGCAGGCCTTTCTAGAGCGTTATTACAGTGTTGATGAGGTGGCAGTTACCGCGATTAGTGGCGCTATCGACGAGCTGCTGCAAACGCCTATCGAGCGGCAGTTACCGGATATTTCCAGTTCGCCGCGGGCGCTTAAAAGCTATCTACAGCGGTTGCACGCAGCGCCGCCAGCGCCGCCTCAGAGCCCTGCTCCGGAGCCCGGGCAATGAAACGGCTGTTTATTGCCTGCATCGTGCTGCTGCTGGCCGCGCTGGCATTGGTCGCGGCGATCGAGCGGGACCCTGGCTATGTATTGATCAGCTACGGCTTGCATACTATTGAGACCAGTGTGTGGATTGCACTGGGTGTTTTTATCGGCCTGTTTGCGCTGGTCTATGGCTTGTTTAGTCTGTGGCGTCGATTGATAAGCCACGGTAGCGCACTGGGGCGGTGGTTATCAAATCGAGGTCATCGGCGCAGTCAGCAGCAAACGGCACTGGGATTAATTAACTTTATCGAGGGCAACTGGCTCAACGCGCGCAAGATACTGGCCAAGGCCGCTGAGCAATCGGAAACACCGCTGCTGAATTATCTGATGGCAGCCCGCGCCAGTCACGAATTACAAGACGACATCAAGGTACAGGCGTACTTGAAAAAGGCCGAGCAGAGTACCTCAGGGGCCAGTATCGCCGTCGACCTGAGCTTGGCGGAGATGCAACAGGATCGCGGCCAATTTGAACAGTCCTTGGCGACGTTGACGCGGCTGCGCCGCAACTTCGATAAACACCCGCAGGTATTGCGTTTGCTGGTCAAAGCTTATCGCGGTATCAATGATGCTGGGGGCTTATTGGCGCTGTTGCCAGAGTTGAAAAAGTACAAGATATTCCCCACCAAGCAATTGCTAAAACTTGAGCTGAGTACCGCCAAAGCCTGCCTCGACGAGGCCGCCAAAAGCCGCAACAGCAGCGCTAGCGAGCTCGATGCGCAGTGGAAAAAACTCTCCAGTGCGCTAACCAAAAACAGCGAGCTAGTGGTCCACTACGGGCAAGCTTTAATTGCCTGCGAAGCAGGCTCGCGGGCGGAAAAACTTATTCGCGGCCAACTGAAGCGGGACTGGAGCAGTGAACTGCTCGGTATCTACGGGCGGGCGCTTGGCGACGACGGTAAAAAACAATTGCTGTACGCGGAAAACTGGCTTAAAGAACGCAACAATGATGCCGCTTTGTATTTGTGTTTGGGGCGCTTGTCGATGCGCGAAGAGCAAGCGGACAAGGCGCTGGAATATTTGGAACACAGTTTAAAGCTGGAACACAACGCCTCGGTATGCGCTGAGCTCGGTGGTCTGCTGTGTCAGCGCGGTGACTATCAGCGCGGGGCACAGTATCTGCAACAAGGCTTGGTGCTTGCGACCGGGCGGTAATGATAAGTCCAGCTACTGGGTATTCTCCAACAGTAGCATAAACGCTTGGGCGGCCTTGGATAAGTAGCGGCGGCTATGGTAGACAGTTCCTATTTGCACGCCGGGCTGCTGCGTAATGTCGGCAATCGCTACCCCGGCTAAGAGCCCCTGTTCAATGTCTGTACGCACTGAAATCTCCGGCACAATAGAAATACCGGTATCGATCTTAACCAGCGTCTTGATTACTTCGATGGAGCTCAGCTCCATGGCGATGTTGAGTCTGACCTTGGCCTTCACGCAGTAGTCGTCCAGCAGTCGGCGGGAGGAACATTGCTGGTCCAGCAGTAACGCCGGATATTTTTCCATTTTTTTCAATGCAATATCGCCACACTTGGCGAGCATATGCTGCGGGTGGCAAATAAGGATATCTTGGCGCTGATACAGTGGCTTGCAGATCAGCTGCGATGGTACATCGCGAATAGTGGCGATGCCAATATCGACGTCGCGGCTGAGTACTTTTTCAATGGTCTGCGGCGAGGTGTGGTTTTGAATCAGCAGCTCGACCAGCGGGTAGTGCTGTTGAAATTCCTGCAGTAGCTGCGGCAAGCGATAGCATGCGGTAGTGTCGGAGGTGGCTATAACAAGCCGTCCTTGGACCACATTGTCCAAATCGCCCATTGCGGCCCGCGCTTCTTGTACCGTGTCAAAAATACGATTGACGTAATCTAACAAAATGTCACCGGCGGGGGTTAGTTCAACTGATTTAGTGGAGCGGTGAAACAATCGCTGATCAATATTTTTTTCCAGTCGAGCCACCTGAATACTGATAGCCGACTGCGTGCGAAACAAGGTCTTAGCCGCAGCAGAAAAACTACCGCGCTCGGCGACAGCGCGAAAAGCTTTCATCTGTTCAAAACTGATATCGGGGTATAGTGGCATAGACATGCTCGCGGCGAAGCGCAGAGGAAATAGAGGTTAAACGTTAGGGTACTGCGGCGTATATCGTATATTGCGATACTACGATATTGTAAGAGTTTATTAGCTTGAAGAAAAGTCCTAGAGTGGTTCAGATTGAGGAAAAGTGGTGTTTTGATGCGGTTATGAGCTGTTTATCACAGCTTATTGATGTTTGAGTAGCCGTGTATCATTGCGCAGCTGCATCTAAGTTGTTGGTCAATTCGGCAAACTTGCGCAGGCAGGCTAATAATGTAGACGCTTAAAATACTTATCGAGGGCTATCGCAAATTTAGAAGTGAGGCTTCATCCAGATGCATTATCGCTAGACCTGTCGCTAAAATATACGTGTTTTTAGTGCAGTAAAGGAACTAACGCTCAACGATAGCTGTGCAATTAACAGCTGTGCCGAGCGGCGTCGCTGAGCTGTACTAATGACTAACTGCCCAGTAAATTAGCTGTTGTAAGCAGCCGGTCGAAGCGCTGTTTTTGGGCGAATTAAATTTGGCGGAGACCGGTGAAGAGCCCCGCCATAGTAACTAACAGCAATGCGATGTTGGCTACAGCGAGCGCCCGGGTTGAGCGAACATTTTTTGTATTAGCGGCTCAAAGGATTCAATGCTATCGACTTCAAAGTCGGGGTCGAAGGCGGGGGCATCCCAGCGGTCGACCAGCTTAACGGCTAGGTCGTACCAACTCTCCTTGGTGAAGTTGTTACGAAGCTCAGGATCACCGCCCATATAGGCGTAATAGTACTTACCCTGAAAATGTTGGTGGTTGTAAATTACATGGTAGGCGTCTTCAGAAACGTAGGGACGGATTAATTCGGCGCCAATGGCACCGTGGTTGGGAATATTTACCGACTTACCAATATCGTGCAACAGCGCAATGGCGACTTCTTCATCGGTGCCATTGTCACGTCTTGCTAAGGTGCCGGTCATCAGGCTGTGTTGCAGCTGGTCACAGGCAAAGCCGCCAGTAATATCTTTGAGGCTGCGCAGCATGTCCATTATACGAGCCGGTGTCTTGTAGAAATGTTCCTTGTGGGCGGCGCTAATCACGGCCCAGTCTTCCGAGGTTCCATCTTGCATTTTAGTAAACATTGACATGATCCCTGATGATTGATTATTAGACGACGGTTACGTAATACTCTGTTGCCAGCTGCTATTGCGCAACGCGTTACCGCGCTGCGGGCTAGCAGTCTATTTCGAAATATCTTAGTGCTTAAGGCCCAATTCAAAATACTGTAATAGTTAATACAGTGGCGCAATAGTGCCACACTGATCGATTGTTTTTTACTCAACAATGATAATAGCAGTTAAAGTGCCAGGCATAAATAGGCTTTATCGGCGGCTGCGGCTTTGAAAACAGCAGCAGAGGGTGTCAGTAATGAAAGCAGATACTGCCTATGGCTGGGCGCAGCGCTGTTATCGGCGCTCGCGCCCGCGTATCATCATGCTCCTGTTTATCACCGGCTAATGGTAATTAATGAGCGACGCGCTAACACTGCAACAACGATTTGCCCGCTTGGATGGTTCGCTGTTGCGCAATCGCCAGTTTTGGCAGTTGCGCAGCTTCGAGTCGTTGCAGTTGCCCTGGCAGCACAGTGCGCTGCAGCGTTGGCTACTAGACCTTTCAGCCAATGATCGCAGCGGACTGTTGCACGGCGATCAACTGCGGGCCGAGGCGCTAGTGCCCTTTATTCCCGACGCCGTCGACCTGTTGGCGCTGTGTCAGCTGCCCAGCACCGGGGTCACGGCCGTTGCAACAGCCCCAACAACACCTCCAGCGGCGCCTCCGGCCTGGTTACACCAGCATATCCCCGGTCGTAAGTGGGCACAGATTCAGGCTTTTGACCGAGCGCTAATAGCTCCGGTGGCGCTGCCTTTTGTCGAGTGGTGCGCCGGCAAGGGCCATTTGGGACGCTTGCTAGCCTACCGCCACCGGCAACCGGTGGCGAGCTTGGAGTTGCAGCGGGACCTATGCCTGCAAGGGCAGCAGTTGGCGGATAAGCAAGACCTGCCCTGCCGCCACCATCAGCTCGATGTGATGAGCACAGATGTCGATGCGCTGCTGCCACCGCAGTGTCACGCGGTGGCACTGCACGCCTGTGGCGATCTGCATATTCGGTTGTTGCAGCAGGTGGTGGTGGCGGGGGTCGAAGCGATTAGTCTTTGCCCCTGCTGTTACCACCTGCAGCAACACAGTAATTATCAGCCACTTAGTGAAGTCGCAGCGGCCAGTGGCCTGCGCCTGAGCCGTGCAGATTTGAGTTTGGCGGTGCAGCAGACGGTGACTGCGGGAAGCCGTGGTCGGCGATTGCGACAGCGGCAGTTGCACTGGCGGTTAGCCTTCGATTTACTGCAGCGTCAGCTGCGCGGTGTTGATAGTTACCTCAATTGCCCGACCATACCGCAGTCGCGGCTGACTGGCAGCTTTGCCGAATTCTGTCAGTGGATGGCCGGTATCAAAGAACTGCATATCCCCACCGGGGTCGACTTTGACGATTTTGAACACAGAGGTCGTTTGCGACTGGCTCAGCTGGAGTGCATTGAGATCATTCAGCAGCTGTTTCGCCGGCCGTTAGAACTGTGGCTGGTGTTGGACCGAGCACTCTATTTACAGCAACACGGTTACACCGTCACCGTCACCGCCTTTTGTGAGTCGCAGCTAACGCCGAGAAATTTATTGATTACAGGACGGCGTTTATGATGGCGCCAGAATCGCTATGGTTGATAAAACTTGGGCGCAGAAAACGGCTATGAAATTGATCGGATTGAATAGCTAGAGTGGGCCCTATAGATCAGAACTAAGTCTTGATAGCCGCACTGCGGTAGCCCGGATAAAACCCCAGTGTGTTGCCGGCACTGACAAAAAGCCTTGAAATAACGTCCTATCGCCGAGCTGGGTGGCTTTTAAACCGGTATTACTGATAGCTGCACTGGCGGTCATTGTTATTGTTATTACTATTGTGATCGCTATCGTTGCAGTTAAAGTCCTAAGGGCTAGCACCGGCGACCCCTACTAGCTCCGAGTTGCTAGCTACAACTTGATTCACCACTACGAGGTCTTGTTATGGAACAGCTGTTTTCGTTTTTAATGGAGATGGACAAGTTAAAGCAGGTCAACCGCCGCAGTTATGTCGCCGCAAAAAATGCTGAGGGCGTCAACCGCCGGGAGAACTCAGCGGAACACAGCTGGCACTTGGCCATCGCCCTGCTGTCGCTGCAGCAGCGTTTTGATCCCGCCCTAGACTTGCATAAGACACTGAAGATGGCCTTGGTGCACGATATTTGTGAGATCGGGCCCGGCGATATCTCGGTGTTTGATGCACAGCGACAGCACAAGACGGTACAGGAGCGGGCCTATTTACAACAGCTCGCTAGACACTCGCCCAGCTTTGCACAGGAGATCGGGCTGTTATGGGAGGAGTACGAAGCGCAGCAGACTCTGGAGAGTCACTGGGTCAAAATTGTCGATCGTCTGCTGCCCTTTATGATGAATCTTAATACTGCCGGCCTGGCCTGGCAGGAACAGGGCATCTGCCGCTCGCAGGTGGTGGCGATCAACCGTACCACCGCTGAGCTGGCGCCAGATATCTATAGCTGGATGCTAGAAAAAATGGATCACGCGGTGACCCAAGGCTGGCTGCGCAAGGGCTAGTTTAGGCGCTGCCTTTAGTGGCGGCGCTCTCGCTGGGCGTACTCTCCAATCCAAGCTCCATGCCCGCCTCCGGGTCGTTATACATCGCTACGTCGAGGTCGTCATTGGAGTGGCTGACAATAGTTGATACGGTGGCGTCGCCGGTGACATTGACCGCGGTGCGGGTCATGTCCAGCAGCCGATCGATACCGAGCAGCATGCCGATCGCCTCCGAGGGTAGATTGACCTGAGTCAGTACCATGGTCAACATCACCAGACCCACCGACGGCACTGCGGCGGTGCCGATAGAGGCCAGCGTGGCCATTAGGATAATGGTAATGTACTGCGACAGGGCCAAGTCAACACCGGAAATTTCGGCGATAAACACCGTCGCCACACCCTGCATAATAGCGGTGCCGTCCATATTGATAGTGGCTCCCAGCGGCAGGGTAAAAGAGGCGGTGGTACTGCCGATACCGAGGCGTTTACGGGCAACTTGCATGGTCACCGGCAAAGCGGCGGCACTGGAGGAGGTGCTGAAGGCAAACAACATCGCCGGGCGCATTTTTTTCAGCAGAATAAGTGGGTTAAGGCCAGTGAATACGATGAGTAACAGCGGGTAGGTGATACTCAGATGTAACATCAACACACCGATAACCAAGCTAAAATACACTACCAGATCGGCGATCGCATCGAGCCCGGTGTCGTAGATCAGCATCGCCATTATGCAGAACACACCGAAGGGTGCTAGGTTCATGATAATGGTGACCAGCTTGAGAATAATTTCATTCATGGCATTGAAAAAGTTAGCAATCTGAACACCGGCGGCACCGGCTCTGGAAGTCGCAACACCAAATAAAATGGCAAAGACAATTATCTGCAGCATATTGCCCTGGGCCATGGCCTGCACCGGGTTGGAGGCGACTAGATTGCCCAACACTTCGGTTAGCGGCGGTGCCTGCTTGCCGACATAGGCGGTATCACTGTACTCGACCCCAGCGCCGGGCTGGAATAAGTTGGCGACCATCAGTGCCAAGGTAATGGCAATGGCAGTGGTCAACAGGTATAACAAAAGGCTCTTGCCGCCAATCGAGCCAAGCATTTTTGGGTCTGACAGCGAGCTGGTGCCACAGATCAGTGAGATCAGTACCAGCGGTACCACCACCATTTTCAATGAGTTGATAAACAGGGTTTTGACCACCCCTAGGGCCGCCACCAAGTAATTGTCTACTACCTCGGCGAGAACCGTACTGAGGCTTGCGGCCAGTGTTAACAGCAGACCAAAGACGACACCGGCGAGCAGGCCACTAAATATCTGTCCGCTCATACTGAGTTGGTTAAAACGCTGAAACATAGTGCGATCTCACATTATTATTAGGATTGAGTCTAGGCGGCAAGACTAGCAAGGTTGGCGGTAAAACCCTAGGGGCATTTCAATTAATTGGCCGGCAGTGGGCGCTACAACATTGGCCTCGCACGGTTACTAATTGATCGGCCACTGCAGACCCTGCTGATCGCCACTATAACAGCAGTTGACTGGCTGCCCGCGCTGAACGACAACAGGGACATGCGGTGGCATCGGTATTACGGTTTTTGGCCAGCTGTGTTGCGCCGCTATATTATCGGCAACTCATTATCACTGCCGGGTTGGTGGCTGCAGCGGATACTGGCGGCGCCGGCGACAATTGTCACAGTCTGTTGCGGTAAATCACTGCACCGGGCCTGTTAGTCGGATTGCACAAGTAGGTCGGCGTCGGCGTTAAAGCAGGTTTCCAAATCTTTTAAAATACCGTTGTCGACACTGTAAATCCAACCGTGCACGGTCAGGTCCCGGTGCTGCTTCCAGGCATTGCGCACGATAGAGGTATTGCAAATATTGGTGACCTGCTCTTTGACATTGAGCTCACAGAGTAAATTTTGCTGCTGTAGTAGGTCCAGGCCTTCAAATTTTTGCTGGTGAAAACGTTTCACGTCTCGAATGTGGCGCAGCCAGTTGTCGATCAGTCCGTGTTCCTGCGTTTCTAGGGCGGCGTTGATACCGCCGCAGCCGTAGTGACCGCAAATGATGATATGTTTGACTTTCAGCACCTCCACCGCAAACTGTATGACCGATAAACAGTTTAAGTCGGTGTGCACCACGACATTGGCGATATTACGATGTACGAAGACTTCACCGGGTTGCAAATTGGTGATTTGATTGGCGGGTACGCGACTGTCAGAACAGCCGATCCACAGGTATTCCGGGGCCTGTTGTTTGGACAGGCGAGAAAAGAAATCCGGGTCTCGCTGCTTGATTGACTCGGCCCAGGCGACATTGTTGTCAAACAGATGTTTAAGTGTGTTCACTGTGTTCAGTAACCTTTTTTATTGTGTGGTTTCGCCACAGTATACTGTGCTATGGGTTCGCTAGCGACAGCAATGAGCGGCAATGTAGGGTCCGCAGAGATTTTCAGCGGGTGCGGTACCGGTAGGGTCTTCTCGCCGGGGTGTACGGCGGCGAATGCTGACCACCGATTTAGCCAGCGCAAATTGAGCGGCAGCAAAATGGCTTAGCTGGCTGCTGGCCCAGTCGTCAATTGGCGCTGCGGCGATGCCAATTTTTAGCGGGTTATTATCAGCCTCGGCAACAGCGATGCTGCTAGCGCCAGCTAGTAACTGGCAAAAAAGCAGCGGCGTATAGTGTTGCCAGCGATGGTATAACCGACTACATACCGATGACATAGGCCGCCGGCAAGCCGCTGGCTGAGGCCAGATGACCGAGTAGAATTTGCAGCACATTAATAGTCAAAAAGACAAAAATGGGTGACAGGTCCAAGCCTCCCAGCGAGGGCAGTAACTTGCGAAAGGGCGCCATCACCGGTTCGGTCAGTTGGTGCAGTAGGATCACCGCCGGATTGTAGCTCCCGGGACTAACCCAACTCACTACAATAGAGAACAAAATGGCGACAAAATAGATATTAATAACCATACCTGCCGTGCCCAACAATGCCCATATCAACATCGACAAAGGATTCGGAATGTCGTAGCCACGCAGCAATACCAGCAGCACAGTGCCGAGTATCTGTAGGCCCACAACCAATACTATCGAGGCCATGTCGATCCCGGCAATACTGGGTACAATACGGCGCAGTGGCGCCAGCGCCGGGCTGGTAACCTTGACCAAAAACTGGGAGATCGGGTTGAAAAAGTCTGCCCTAGCGAGTTGCAACAACAACCGCAACAACACCGCCAAGATAAACATATTGAAAAAGGTTTGAATAATCAGATTGCCGATATCCACTAGTGCACCCATTGATAACTCCTCGTTGTTATTGCCCAGCGGCGCTAATGCTGCGCTGGGATCTGCTCATAAACGGTAACGGTGTAGTTGTGGCGCCCGCTCTAACCGGCATCCAGTTCTCGGGCCAGTTGTGCCGAGCGATCGCGGCAGGCGGTCATCGCCTCATGGACGATGGCGGTCAGTCCGCGCTGTTGGAACACGGCGATTGCCTCTACCGTGGTGCCCCCCGGTGAACTCACCCGGCGGCGCAGTTCGGCGGTGTCGACATCGCTGTCAATGGCCATTTTGGCTGCGCCCAAGGCGGTTTGCAGGGTTAGTTCTCTGGCGGCTTCATCACTGAGCCCCAGCTCTTTGGCGGCGGCCTGCATCGATTCCATAAATAGAAAGAAGTAAGCCGGACCACTGCCAGAAACTGCGGTCACCGCATCAAGTTGCGCTTCGCTATCAACCCACAGCGCGCTGCCGACCGCGCTTAAAATGGTGTCGGCCTGTGCTCGCTGGGCGGTGTTGACGGTGCTGTTAGCGTATAACGCGGTGGCGCCGGCTTGCACCAGTGCTGGGGTGTTGGGCATACAGCGCACAATGGCCTGACCGCCCCCCAGCCAGGTATTCATGCTCGCAATCTCGATGCCCGCGGCGATAGAGATAATAAGCGGTTTAAGGGTTTGAATAGCGGGAGCCAAATCCTCTAACACTTTTTTCATCATCTGCGGCTTGACCGCCAAAACCAGAATATCGGCACCCTCGATAGCACTCAGGTTGTCATCACTAACGCTGACCCCAGTGGTCTGGTGCAACTGTTGGCGCGACGGTTCAAAGGGGTCGCTGGCGGTTATAGATTGTGGGGAAAAGCCCTTGGCTATCAAGCCGCCAATAATACTGCTGGCCATATTGCCGGCGCCGATAAACGTTATAGTGGGATTAGGCACGTCTGCTGTCTCTGCTAGTGATGAAGCCGCAAAGTATACAGGTGCGCGGTAAAAGGTGCGACCACCGCGATGCGCTGCTGCCGTTACTGCAAGCGACAATCACCACAAGCGACACACCGCAAGCTGCCAGCGCGCCCTGCCCGCGCTAGCAGCGTACACTGACTTTAGCCTCGCGCCCCAAAGATATCAGTGCCGACCCGCACTAGGGTTGAGCCCTCCGCCACTGCCGCTTCCAGATCTCCGGACATACCCATCGACAGGGTGTCGCAGCCCTCGATAGTTGCCGCCGCCTCGCGCAACAGGGCAAACTGCTGGCGCTGGTGCTGCAGGTCGGCGCTGGCTGCGGGAATGGCCATCAGGCCGCGCAGACGCAGTTGTGGCAGTTCGGCGATCTGGCTGGCCAGCGGCGCCAATTGGTCCAGCGCAACACCGGATTTTGAGGCCTCTTCGCTGACGTTGACCTGTAGGCAAATATTGAGTGGTCCCAGTTCTGCCGGGCGCTGTTGGCTTAGGCGGGTGGCGATTTTGAGGCGGTCAACGCTGTGCACCCAAGAAAAATGTGTGGCGATGGCGCGGGTCTTGTTGGATTGTATCGGGCCGATAAAATGCCAGCTAACGGCCAGATCGCTCAGCGCCGCCATTTTGTCCAGCGCTTCGGCCAAATAGTTTTCACCGAGGCAGTCAACGCCGGCGCTAACCGCTATGCGAACCTGCTCAGCACTGCGGGTCTTACTCACCGCCATAAGTTGAACGCTGTTGGCATTTCGCAGATATTTTTGTTCCGCCGCGCTTATTCGCTGTCTGACCTTTGTTATATTGTGCGCTATAGAATCTGTCATCGAGGGTCTTCCGTTATCGCTTATTACAATCGGTTAGTTTCTAATACCTGACAAATTGGCTATTCTACCGGTGTAAGCGCCGCCGATGGCAGCCCCTGCTAACATTATTAGTAATAATGTTAGGCGATGATACGGGTCATTGATACTAGTCACTAGTTTTGGATATGGATATGGATATGGCTGTGGGCGTTAGCTGTTGGCTAATGATATTAGCCATCGATAATAGAGGTCAGTACCAGACATTAACACCGGACATTAGTACCAGACATTAGCACCAATAATAGGTGCCGGACATTGATGCCGAGCCCCGGGCAGCTCTTCCATGCAGCGCTGCAACGTTTAGTGTGGCGGTACCGGTGTTAATTATACGACGGCTGCGATGTCGTCGGCACCAACTTGAAAAATAACCAAGGATCAGCATGGATATTACCGAATTATTAGCTTTTAGCGCCAAGCAGGGTGCTTCGGATTTACACTTGTCTGCGGGCTTGCCGCCAATGATTCGTGTTGATGGTGATGTCAGGCGAATCAACTTGCCGGCGATGGACCACAAGCAAATACACAGCCTGATTTATGAAATCATGAACGACAAGCAGCGCAAGGATTACGAGCAATTCCTCGAGACAGACTTTTCTTTTGAGGTGCCCGGTGTCGCGCGTTTCCGGGTCAATGCATTCAATCAAAATCGCGGGGCCGGCGGGGTTTTTCGTACCATTCCATCGAAGGTGTTATCGATGGAAGAACTGGGCATGGGTCAGGTATTTCGCGATGTGGCGATGGTACCTCGAGGGTTGGTACTTGTGACCGGTCCCACCGGCAGCGGTAAGTCGACCACCTTGGCAGCGATGGTTGATTTCATTAACGATAATAAATACGAGCATATACTCACCATCGAGGACCCGATTGAATTTGTTCACGAGTCGAAGAAGTGTCTGGTCAATCAGCGCGAAGTTCACCGCCACACTCATGGCTTTAATGAGGCACTGCGCTCAGCGCTGCGGGAAGATCCCGATATCATTCTAGTCGGCGAATTGCGCGATTTAGAAACCATTCGGTTGGCGATGACCGCAGCCGAAACGGGGCACTTAGTATTTGGTACCCTGCACACCACCTCGGCGGCTAAAACGATCGACCGGATCATTGATGTATTTCCCGCTGAAGAAAAGTCGATGGTGCGCTCGATGTTGTCAGAATCGTTGCAGGCAGTGGTGGCGCAAACGCTAATGAAAAAAGTCGGCGGCGGTCGGGTAGCGGCCCACGAGATCATGATTGGTACCTCGGCGATTCGAAATTTGATCCGAGAAG
Organism: Paraglaciecola psychrophila; assembly: GCA_047623385.1. Taxonomy (GTDB): domain Bacteria; phylum Pseudomonadota; class Gammaproteobacteria; order Pseudomonadales; family Dasaniaceae; genus Oceanicoccus. The sequence goes on along the minus strand of JBLHLU010000007.1, from coordinate 11,617 downwards.
ATAAAGTTGCACAAATGTACTCGGCGATACAAACCGGCGCTCAGGTAGGTATGCAGACCATGGATCAGTGTCTTTCAGACTTAATCGGCAAGCGCATCATCACTCGGGAAACCGCCCGGGAAAAAGCCCGCTTCCCAGAAAATTTCTAGCGCGATGACGCGCGGCACAATTGAGTACCCAACAGTATGGACATCGAAAAGTTACTAAAAATTATGGTCGAGAAGGGCGCGTCGGACCTGTTCATTACCTCCGGTGTTGCCCCGTCGATAAAGATTAATGGTCGAGTGGTACCGGTAACGACCGCGCCGCTGAGTCCGGAGAAAGCCCGGGAGACAGTTTTTGGGGTGATGAACGAGGCTCAGCGTCAAGATTTTACCCGTGATAAAGAGTGTAATTTTGCCATCAGTGCCCGCGGCATAGGCCGCTTTCGGGTTAGTGCCTTCTATCAGCGCAACTTGGCCGGCATGGTGTTGCGCCGTATTGAAACCATCATACCGAGAATCGAAGATCTCGGTCTGCCTGATATTCTCAAAGACCTGTCGATGACCAAACGCGGTTTGGTGGTGTTTGTTGGCGCTACCGGTGCCGGTAAGTCTACCTCGATGGCGGCGATGATAGGCCAGCGCAATCGCAACTCCAAGGGGCATATCATCTCGGTGGAAGATCCTATCGAATTTATCCACCAGCACGAGGGCTGTATTGTCACCCAGCGCGAGGTCGGTATCGATACCGCCAGCTTCGAAGTAGGGCTGAAGAATATGCTGCGCCAAGCGCCGGATGTGATCATGATTGGCGAAGTGCGCAGCCGGGAGACTATGGAGCACGCTATTACCTTTGCCGAAACCGGTCACCTGTGCCTGTGTACCCTGCATGCCAATAACGCCAATCAAGCACTGGACCGTATCCTGCATTTTTTCCCCAGCGACCGCCATCCACAGCTGTGGTTAGACTTGTCTTTGAATCTGCGGGCCATTGTTGCCCAGCAACTGATTCCAACCCCTGACGGTAAGGATCGGCGGGCCTGTATCGAAGTGTTGATCAATACCCCGCTGGCCCAAGATTTCATTCGCAAGGGTGATATTCACGCGTTAAAAAACTTAATGGGTAAATCTAACGAGCAGGGTATGCAGACCTTTGACCAAGCGCTTTACAGTATGTACAGCAGCGGCGATATCAGCTACGAAGACGCGTTGATTTATGCCGATTCGGCCAATGACCTGCGGTTGATGATTAAGTTGGGCGGTGAGGATACCAATGCGGAACTAGTCGCAGTGGCAGGTGATTTGAGTATGGAGCCCGATCTCGATAACAGTCAGAACTTTAAGCGCTAACTGGGTGCGACAAGCGTTAGTTTCTAGATAGCGTGAGTAGCCAACGCTACTCGCCAGTGGGGAGTTGCGCCGCGGTCAGCCAGCTGTCCAAGATAAATTTGGCGGCCAGTGCGTCCACCCCCTGCTGTTTAAAATCTCTGGATCCACTGCGTTCAATAATTGCGCCCTTGGCCTCAAAGCTGCTGAGCCGCTCGTCAACCATCTCCACTGGCAGTCCCAGTCTACCGTGTAAACGGTTGCCAAACTTTTTTGCCCGGTGGGTGAGTTCTGAATAGCTACCATCCATATTGAGCGGCAGGCCTACCAGTATTAGATGCGGGCGCCACTCTCCTACCAGCGCCTCAATCTCTAACCAATTTGGAATACCGTCCCGGGCCTTTAGTTCGGTCAATGGGTTGGCGCTATAGCTAACGGTTTGACCTACGGCGACGCCGATGGTCTTGGTGCCAAAGTCGAAAGCTAGTAGTGTTTTCTCGAGTGCCATTAGCAGTGCCCTGCCTGCGGTGCGATACGTGCCAAGTTTATGCCGAGGGTAGCGGCGGCGGCTTCGGCACGCTCTTCGATCGGGGTATTAAATATAATATCGCTGGTTGCGGGGGTGGTTAGCCAGGCATTTTCGGCTAGCTCTTGCTCTAGTTGTCCCGCCCCCCAGCCGGCGTAGCCCAGCGCGACTAAGCTCTGTGCTGGGCCTTGGTTGCGGGCGATGGCGGTGAGTATGTCTTGAGAGGTGGTCAGCGATAACTGCGTTGATAGCTGCAGAGTCGATTGCCACTGCTGCTGGCCATGGCGGTGCAAAATAAAACCGCGATCCGTCTGCACCGGCCCGCCGGCGAAAATTTTGTCACTGTGACGGTGTTGCAGATCGTCGATGGCGAGGTGTTCAAAAATGTCGTCGAGACTCAGATCGAGTGGGTGATTGACCACAATGCCCATAGCCCCGTCAGCATCGTGACTGCAAATATAGGTCAGGCTATTGGCGAATATGCCGCTGTGCAGCGCGGGCATGGCGATGAGAAAGTGATTTTTCAGATTGCAGGTACTGGTTATCGAGTTCATGTTTTTATTATTGGGGCGCGGTGAGCCGCTGACAAGCTAAATGGGCAGTTTTTTTGTCAAAACGGGAAATAACCGGCTATTACCCGCCGCTGCCTCATTAGCTGAAGCCGGTGCAGCGCACTATTACTTTGCGTCATCACTGCGCGGCATGACTTAGCGCGATCGTTTAACTGTTGGCACTCAAACTATTATTGTGAAAGCGCCAGGTTCGAATAATTTCCAACACATCGACGGTGTTGCGCATTTTGGCGGGGAATTGCTGGTAGGGTGAAGCCAAGTGCACGATGCGCACAGCTGCTTGATCTAATAGACTGTGGCCTGAAGATTTTAATATTTTGACCGACAGCACCTCGCCGTTGGGCAGAAGCGAAACTACCAGCCGCAATTCGCCGTACAATTGCTGAGCTCGGGCTTTGGCTGGGTAGTGCTGATTGCCAATCGCTTCGATCTTGCTGCGCCAATTATGCAAGTAGAGGGCGTCTTCGGCCTCCTTGGTCGCCATCGAAGTCAGCCGCCGAATACGCGGTCTTTTGGCATAGGCATGGCGCTGCATATCGAGCTTGGCTTCGAGGCTGGCAATTTCCAAGGTGCGTTGGTACGCGGTTTTATTGCCTGCCAGCTGGCGCTCTAGCTGTTCGATGGCAATAATCGGCTGCTGTAATGAGGTTTTTAGGGCGCTTTGAGCTCGGGTAGCGAGGCTGGCAATAGGCCTAAGGGCCGGTGGTCTGGGCGCTGCTTGGGCTCGCTGTTGGCTGATCTCGTTAATAGCAGTGTCGTGGAAGTCGGCCTGTTGGCGGGTGGTTAGCATCGCTGCTTGCTGCAGCGTGCCGCTGCCTTGCTGGTTACTCTGGGCCAAAAAGTCGGCCTCTTTCGGGGCGCTTTTACTGCGGTGTTGAGCCAGGGTTATCTCCAGTTTACTCTGCGCCAGAGAGCGATCCTGGCGATCAAAGCTGATTCCGAGAATGACCGCTGCGTGCACTGCCAGAGCGACACAAAAGGCAAAACCCAGTCGATCTTGGGCCATTGCCTGTCCGCTTGAGGAGTCTGTAAACACCGCCGCCATCGCTTAGTAGATCTCTACATCAGTGGTTTTATATGTCGCTCTATGTCATTCCATACAGCGTTCAGCCCGCAGTTGTGCCCAGCGTTGAGTGCCCCAGCCTAGGTCCGCTCAGCCAGCCGTAGCTCGATAGCATCCATCAATGTGGCAGCAATATCGGTACCATACTCGTTGTCTATTTCACGGATACAGGTGGGACTAGTGACATTGATTTCAGTCAGATAGTCGCCGATAACATCGAGACCCACAAATAGCAGGCCTTTTTCTTTTGCCACAGGCCCGACTTGGTTGGCGATCCAGCGATCCCGCTCGCTGAGCGGTTGAGGACGACCGGTGCCGCCGGCGGCGAGATTACCCCGGGTCTCGCCCTGGGAGGGGATTCGCGCCAGCGCGTAATCTACTGGCACCCCGTCGATTAAGAGAATGCGTTTATCACCGTCGACGATCTCGGGTAGGTATTGTTGCCCCATGATCGACTGATTGCCAAAAGCGGTTAGCGTTTCGAGGATAACACCGAGGTTGGGATCGTCCTTTTTGGCCCTGAAGATCGAGGTGCCGCCCATACCGTCCAAGGGCTTAAAGATGACATCACTGTGCTGTTGATGAAAGCTGCGCAGCATTTTCTGGTCGCGACTAACAATGAGCGGTGGACAGCACTGCGGGAATTCGGTGGCAAAAATCTTCTCATTGCAGTCGCGCAGGCTCTGGGGCTTGTTGACAATCAGTGTTCCCAACCGCTCCGCTGCCTCCAGAATATAGGTGCTGTAGATAAATTCGTTATCGAAAGGCGGGTCCTTGCGCATCAAGATAACGTCTAGTTCCCCCAGTGCTGCATCGTGGGCCTCATCGAGGCGGTAGTATGCTTCATCGGGACCCAGCGTCGCCGGTCTGAATACCGACAGTGGGCGCATCGTGGCCCGCGGTTCGCCGCCACTTAAATAGAGATCTTGCTGGCGCATATACTGTATCGGCCAGCCCCGGTCACTAGCAGCCCAGAGCATGGCCAGTGTGGTGTCTTTTTTTATGTTGATGGATTCGATCGGGTCCATGACCACGCCAATTCGAAGATTCATAGTGAGACTCTTTACGGTAAATAAATGGGGTTAAAGCAATGTAGTTTAATTCTTGAGAATACTTTTACGTAGCTATCGCTGCTGGTCAAAACGCCGCAGTGGCATGTTACCCCGTCGCGGTAGTGTTTGCTTAGGGCCGCGCTGGCTGTCGACACGATAAAGAAGAGCCTAAGAATACACAGTTTTCGCCACAATAGCAGTGCTGGTCAGTGGCTAGCAATAGCAAAGCGACAACCCCTTAGCCGTTCTGTTCATCAATCAACGACTGCAGCGGCCAAAGTGTTAAGTGTTTCTCCTTTGCGCGCTGGGCTATATCGTATTCCAGTTCTATACTAAGGTCTGTTGCGTGGTAACAGTGTTCTGGTGTGTGACCAGCTGTGGTAGTGCGGTGATATTGCTGTGGTGGGACTGTAATAACACTGTAATAACACTGTAGTAGCACTGTAGTAGCACTGTAGTAGAACTGTAGTAGAACTGTAGTAAGACTGTAGTAGCTCTGTTAGCGAAAGTTGCTGATTACCCGAAGTATTCGACTGATGATGATCAGTCTGTAATTACTGCATTAAGGCGTTAGTTGGGGTCTTTTTTCTATAACAAAAAAGGTATTTTGTGTTATCTATCACGGGTTTATGGCGTAAAGCTTGAAACTATGTTAAATAGTAGTTAGTGCAACTAACCGTAGTTGTTGGCCACGCGTGCGTCACGATACCTTACGCGAGCGCCTCTATGTCTGCTTAGAGCTATCGCTATTGATATTTAAAGGTCATTGCTATGGAAGTGAATTTCGAAAATTTGAAGGTAATGGTCATTGACGACAGCAAGACCATTCGCCGGACAGCAGAAACACTGCTGCAAAAAGAGGGCTGTACGGTGTTGACCGCGATCGATGGCTTTGACGCGCTGGCGAAGATTGCCGACGGCGAGCCGGATATTATCTTTGTCGACATCATGATGCCACGCCTAGATGGTTACCAAACCTGTGCGCTGATTAAAAATAACAGCCAGTTTAAAAGTACGCCGGTAATTATGTTGTCCAGTAAAGACGGCCTGTTCGACAAGGCCAAAGGCAGAATTGTGGGTTCGGACCAATATTTGACCAAGCCCTTTAGCAAGAGCGAATTGATCGGTGCCATTGCCGCCCACGTTGGCGACAGGGCCTAACACAAGTCTTAGCGGTGCGCTGTCGGCGGGCCCTCGGCAGCAGTAATAACAGCGGCGAGCAGCATACACACAGCGTTCGCTGGGAATGGAGGAATTATGGCTCGAGTTTTGATCGTCGACGACTCACCAACAGAAACGCACAAAATGGCGACCGTGCTGGGCAACCAGGGCTATGACGTCATTACCGCTCAAAGTGGCGAAGAGGGTGTTAGCAAGGCCATCGAAAACCTACCCGACGTGGTGTTAATGGATATTGTAATGCCGGGGCTCAACGGCTTTCAGGCGACTCGTCAATTGAGTAAAAACAGTGCCACTAGTCATATTCCCGTTATTATCGTCACTACCAAGGATCAAGCTACCGATCGTCTTTGGGGTGAACGCCAGGGCGCCAAGGGCTACTTAACCAAGCCAATCGAAGATAAAATACTGCTGAGTACCATCTCTGAGGTGCTGTCCTGAGTGCGCACAAGTTCTGTAGTGTTCGTGGTAACGAGGTTTAATTAATGAGCGAACCACTGGAGCCCTTTGCGGCGTTGGTCGACCTGGCCAGACGCAGCGGTGAGCAGGCGTTGGGTCTGCCGGCGCAGAGCGATATAGTGCCGCACTGGTCCGGTATCGGATTCAGTTTGGGCGGCCACCGTTTTATTGCACCGATGAACGAAGTTGCCGAAATTCTTGCCCAGCCCGCAACTACTCGCCTACCCGGGGTTAGATCCTGGGTGCGGGGGGTGTCCAATGTAAGAGGGCGACTGCTACCGCTTATCGACTTAGAGAATTTTTTTGGCGATGCGCTGGGCGCTCGCAAGCGACACCGGGTGTTGGCGATGGAGTTGGGCGATTTGTACAGTGGTCTGATCGTCAGCGAGGTTTATGGTATGCAGCATATTCCGGTGGATAGTTTTTCAGCGCAACTGCCCCCGGGTGTTGAGAAGTACGCGGCTTTCTTAAACGGTTGCTATCGGCATAACGATTTGAGTTGGTCGGTGTTTAGTTTGTTTAAACTGACCCAAAATACTGAGTTCTGCGACGCTGCTGCTCGTTGAAACTACGGCATTAGCCGGCCAAGGACGAATAAAAATACCGACGGCTAGCTCAGCATAAGCGCGCACTAGAGATAGCTAAAGTTCAGAAAACCAATTCGCAAGCTAGATAATGATTACGCAATTTACAAGACGATTTACAGGCGGGAGTTCCAGGCATGAATGCTAAAACACGCAATGTTGGTGAAAGTTTACCGGCCAATAGGGCCATCGGTTTCTATCTCTTTTTAACTATTGCGGGGCTGTTGGGTGTGGGTTTTAACACCTATATTGTGCTGCGAGATGCGGCCTTTGATGCACAATACCTGGAGTTGACCGGTGAACTGCGGGTATTGTCGCAACAGATCTCTACTAGCTCCCGGCAGGCCACGGCCGGCGAGGGCCCTGCTTTTAAGCAGCTGTCTAACGCTCGGAGTCAATTTAGTCAGACTATTGGCGAAATGAGCAGCGCTGCACAATCGGCTTCGTCGCCGGGCACCATGCTGGACAGTGGCTTGGTTTCGCTAAAAGGCCTGTGGCAGGATGTGAATATCGCCTCGACAACGATTGTCGAAAACCGCGAGCGAATCCTGTTTTTACACGAAGTGGCGAAAAACCTTAATGACGATATTCCGGTGCTGCAGTTTGAGTATGACAAAGTGGTGTCTATCCTGCTGAGTAGCGGCGCACCTGCTAGTCAGGTTGCGGTGGCTCAACGCCAGTCCTGGCTGGCCGAACGTATTGCTCGCAATGTCGATAAAATGTTGCAGGGGCAAGAGGTGGCAAAAGAAGCGGCGAATCAGTTTAACGAAGACGCCAGTCGTTTTGGTGAGGTTTTAAAAGCAATGAGCGAGGGTAACTTGGCGATGAAGATTAGCCGGGTCAGCGACAACAATGCCCGCGCTTCGCTGCAGGAGATCAGTAAACTCTTCGAACGTGTTAGTGGTTCTATCGACGAGATTTTCTTGGCGTCTCCCGACTTGCTGAAAGCTAAGCAGGCAGCGGAAGAAATAGTAGTCGATGCACCCAATATGATGGCCTCGACTAACGCACTGGCTGATACTATTAATACGCTCGGCGATGAGCGCAATGTCTCTGGGGTTACCGCGCTGTTATTTGTCGCCATTATGCTGTTTGGTATGACGGCAATTGGTTTCGAGATATTCAAAAACACTCGCCAGCGACTGCGGGAAACGGCGCAGACCAACGAGCGCAACCAAAACGCAATCCTCAGGCTGTTGGACGAACTCGCAGATTTGGCCGACGGCGACCTGACTGCAACCGCCACCGTAACAGAAGACTTTACCGGCGCCATTGCCGATTCTATCAACTTCACCATCGATCAACTAAGAGTGCTGGTGTCGCAGATTAACGATACCGCGCTGAAAGTATCCGCCGCCGCTGAAGAAACCCAGTCGACCGCACTGCACTTAGCTGAAGCGTCAGAACACCAGGCTCAGGAAATAGCCGGTGCCTCCGCCGCAGTCAATGAAATGGCAGTGACTATCGACCAGGTTTCATCCAACGCATCGGAGTCGACCAGCGTTGCCGAACGCTCTGTTGAAATCGCCAACAATGGTGCTGAGGTGGTGCAAAATACGATTACCGGCATGGACAATATCCGCGAGCAAATTCAGGAGACGTCAAAGAGAATCAAGCGCCTGGGTGAATCGTCTCAAGAGATTGGCGATATCGTATCGTTGATTAATGATATTGCCGATCAGACCAACATATTGTCACTCAACGCGGCCATTCAGGCGTCAATGGCCGGTGATGCCGGTCGTGGTTTTGCGGTAGTTGCCGATGAAGTACAGCGCCTCGCAGAGCGCTCTTCCGCGGCTACCAAACAGATTGAGGCGCTGGTAAAAACCATTCAATCAGATACCAACGAAGCGGTTACCTCAATGGAGCAAACCACTGCTGAAGTGGTGCGTGGCGCCAACCTAGCGCAAAGCGCAGGTACCGCGCTGGAGGAAATCGAAACCGTTTCCCAGGAACTTGCCGAACTGATTCAGAATATTTCCAACGCGGCGCGGCAGCAGGCGCTTTCGGCGGGTCATATTTCTAATACCATGAACGTCATTCAAGAGATCACTACGCAAACGTCCTCAGGCACCGCCGCCACCGCCAACTCGATCGGCAATTTGGCCGGTATGGCGAATGAATTACGCGGCTCGGTAGCTGGATTTAAGCTCCCCGGCGATGGCCGTGAAGAGGGTGTTACTCCGCTGGCGCCACATGACAACGCTGGCACTAAGCCAGAGCAGTTATTAGCCTCGGCAGAATAAACCGCAGTGTTTAACGGTACTTGATACTAGCGGCGATGGCTTCTTGGCGTTATAAAGCAGCGACCCCCCTTGAGCGATTAGCAATACGGCCGTTGGTAAATGTTGCTGAAGCCGGCTGCCGACCTTTGTTGTTCTCAGCGCAGGTCTATGTTCCAGCAAGGGCATAGGCGGCATAGACACCCGGTGGATGGCGAAGATTTAAAACACTGCTATCAGGTGGTAAGTCCAATGCCGATAGTGGTTCAAGGTGGCGCAACGTCTCGATAGACTAGCGGTTAAAGCGCTGCGTCTTTTCGCCGCCCGCACCCTTTTTTGGATGGTGCAGAAATAGCGATTGAGCGCCACTGGCCGTTGCCAGTCGCAGACGTTATCTGCGAAAAAATATCAGCTGTATGCAATCGGCGTTTCGGCAGCAATAGTTTAAAAGTTGCAGTGATTTACAAGGTGATACTGTTAGCGATCTCAACAGTTGCGGGCATTTTGTACAAGGTAATAGCCCGCAGCTAAAGTAGCTGTCAAAAAAGCCAGTGAATGGTTTGCTGCCAAAACACAGGGGTCTATTGCAGTCCGGAGCGTAGGCACCGTATTTTCGGTCAGCGGGTAAGGCCGTTAAATCCGCTGGCTTGTTGATAACAGGCTGCGGCGAAGTCATAGCTTGGCAGCATGCAAAAGTTGTCAGATTCGGCAGTTCCACCGCGGGCCAAGATAGCGTACATACACCATAGAAGATTGCAGGTAGATATGACAATGGAGCCTCTCGCTCCGAGCTTGCATGAAAACGTCAAGATCAAATTTGGCTGCAATGTTAAAGGGCTAACAGTTATGAGTGAGCGTCGAGATTATGTCGCGCTGGAGTGGGTGGCCGGAGAGATCAATGAAACTCTCGATTTGGCGGAGCAGGCACTACAGGAATACAACGACAATCCGCAGGATATTAGCAAGCTGCGCTTTTGCCTAAGTCATTTGCATCAAGTGCATGGCACCTTGCAAATGGTTGAGTTTTTTGGTGCCGGGCTATTGGCGGCGGAGATGAAAGCGGTTGCCACTGCGCTGATCGAGGGTACTATCCACGATAGTCACCGCACTGACGCACAGGCGGTGTTGTCGCAAGCTATTGCGCTGTTGCCACGCTACTTAGCGCAGGTTAAAAAATCGCGACACACACTGCCCGCAACACTGTTGCCGGTACTCAATGATTTGCGTGCGGTGCGCGGCGAGAGTCTACTATCTGAAACGGTGTTGTTCTCAGTGTCGCTAGAGGACGCGGGAGATGACCTCGGTGGCGCCACCGAAGCACTGGACGATGACCAACTGCGCGCCGTTGCCAACAAGCTGCGGCAGATGTTTCAAATTGCCCTGTTAGGTCTTATTCGCGGCCAGCAGTTGCAGAAAAACCTTAATTACTTAGCCAAAGTCTGCGCCCGTTTAGTCAAATTATCGGCGGGGCAGCCGTCGCAGCCACTGTGGCGAGTGTGTATTGCGGTACTGGAAGGGCTGCTAAACGGCTCTATAGAAACTTCTGTCGCGGTCAAAATGCTATTGCGGCAGGTAGATCGGGAAATTAAAGCACTGGTCGACGAGGGCCAAGATGCACTGCGGCGGGCACCGGCACCGGCGCTATTGAAAAACCTGTTGTACTACGTCGCCCGCAGTGATGCCGAATCGAAGTATATCCTCGAGATTAAAGACCGCTATAAGCTGCAGCAAGCGCTGCCGGGGCTCGGTGAACTCGGTGATGACGTACTGCAACTTCCCGACGCAAATACGTTGTCTGCATTGGTCGCAGCGCTGAGGCTGGAACTAGAGGATACCTCGGTAGCGCTGGCCCAGGTTGCAGGTAATGGAGGCAATGGAGAACTGTTGGCGGAGCTAGTCGCCACACTGGGTCGAAGCTGCGATGCGCTGGCAATTTTGGGCTTGGGCGGTACCTTGAAACAGGCGACTGCGGTGCGCTCTGGGCTAGCGGCACGGCTTGGCGCGGGTGGCGCGATTGGCCAGCCTGAGTTGGAAAACTTCGCCGCCGCGATTGTGGCAGTACAGCGCAGTCTTGGCGCTGGCGATACCATCGCGCTGGCCGCAGCGGGCTTGCCGCCAAGGGGGTTACAGCAACAGTCCTATGAGGACTTAGTGCGCCAGTCGCGACCCGGCCTAGCACTCGTCAAAGAGGCGATTATTGAGTATGTGGCGACTCAATGCGACCGCCAAGCGCTGATGACAATGCCCGCCATACTCAGTGGCGTCAGTGATCGGCTCGCCGCTGGCGGCTTGAATGCGGCGGCTACTATTATCGATTCTTGCAACAGGTATATGAGTGAAGAGCTGCTGGCGGCGCCATCGACGCCCTCTTGGCAGCAGCTCGATACCTTGGCTGATGCGCTTGCCTCGGTCGATTATTACCTCGAGCGCATTGCCGAGGATGAGGCTGAGGTGGGTGACGCGATACTCGATGTTGCCGCCAATAGTGTTGCAGCGCTGCGCTATCCGCTGGCAAACACAGCGGCTTTGGAGCAGCCTGTTCAGGAAGTAGCCGCACCGGTAGCGGCAGAGCTAGTCACAGAACTAGCTACAGAACTAGCTACAGAGGTAAGCGCTGCTGAAGAACTGCTTGCCGGGGCCGATATAGCCGCCG
>JBLHLU010000006.1:0-33141 GCA_047623385.1 Paraglaciecola psychrophila | reverse complement strand
AAAGCCAATTGCCAGAATGGTTAGCCTGGGCAAATGAAAAAAGCTATTGGCTAAAGAGATTTTGTGGTCACTGGGTTGCACGATTAGCTACCTCTTAGTGAGGAGTTTTTGCTTCGCCCGGCGATTCTCACCGACTGCCCCGGCACGACTCTAGAGGTGCCACTAGCTACGATAAGGTCACCGCTACTGAGGGTGCCTCGGACATAAATGTTGCTTTCACCACGATGAATGATCTCAACCAATCGCGACTCTACCTTGGTTTCGCCGTCAGCATTGCTGTCGGGTTGCAACACCGCCATCACCGACCACAGGCCGCGTTGACTCTCTGCCAGTGACGACAGCGGTATCCAAAAGCCGGGTTCTGCTACCGTTACCTGCATGGTCATTTCGGTCAGGCTTCCGGCGTAGAGAAAATCACCGTCTAAGGTGAAGATACTGGTTACGGTGCCGGTCGATCGATCAACCTGAGGTAAAACGGTTTTGAGTCTGCCCGTCACCGACATTTTGTTCACCAAAAAGTTGACTGTTTCTGCTTTGTCGAGGAAGTGAGCCATTGGTTGAGGAATGCCTACAATAGCTTCTATTTGACCGCTCTCTACGATACGTATAACCGCTGCACCGGGGTTGACGATACTGCCTTCGTCGACCAGTTGGCTTTGAATAATACCGTCGTAGGGTGCCCGCAGCACCGTTTTTTCAAGCATAACCTGCGCTTTGTTTTGCTTGGCTTGCTGGGTATTAAGTTGGGTTTGCGCCAGTAGCAGGTTGGCTTCGTTAATGCGGCGTTGCTGGGATAACTCGTCGAGTAATTGTGTTGAAACATGCCCTTTTTGTGCCAGCTCTCGATGGCGTGTTAGCGTTAATCCTGACAATTCAAGTTGTGCTTGATGGGCTTTGACATTGGCCTGGGCTGATTGGGTTGCTGCCTGAGCGGCGGCTAAGTCGGCGGCGGCTGACGCTTGATCAAGGGTAATCAAAAGCTGTCCTTGTTCTACGGTATCACCCTCTTGTACATGCACTTGAAAAAGTGTGCCGCCGGTTTCGAAGCCCAATACACTTTCGCGCCGATGTTTGATCTGGCCGCCATAAACCCGTTCAAGCTGGTAGCTTTGCTGCTGCTGTATTTCCAATGTGCTGACGGTAAGGGGCTCAGCGGTAAGTCCAGAGGCAAGAAAGATGACCAGCAGTGTTAGCGGGAGGGATAATTTTGTGCGCATTGCATTCTCTTTATGGCAGGCTAAAATGATGATCAATGTAATCAGTGAATACATTATAGGTTTAACGCTTACCAAGTTAAAGGTCTATTGTTAGAATAGCGGTATTAGATATTGCCCCCAGAGAGGCAAAAATAAGGACAATAATAAAAATATGAGCAAAATTCACAAAAGTGCCGCTTATCACCATGGCGATCTAAGGCAGGCGTTGATTAATGCGGCCTGCAAGCAATTGCATTTAGTTAATGCCGATGCCCTGAGCATGCGGGCGCTGGCTCGAGACGTGGGCGTTTCCCCGGCGGCGCCTTTTCGCCACTTTGAATCGAAAACAGCGCTGTTTGCAGCGGTTGCCACCTATGGTTTTGACTTGCTAACGGTTGATTTACAGCAGGCCGCAGACCAATATCCTGCGGACATTGAAAAGTCCATTATTGAAACCGCAATGGCGTATATTCACTGGGCGCAGCTCAACCCGGAAAAATATCAGTTGTTTTTTGACTCTTCTCTGGTTGATTTTAGTCTTCATAAAGACTTGAGAGAGGCCGGGCAGAGGGCCTTCGCCATTCTGATTGGTTTGATTCAGTGTGGCGTTGAGCAGGGGGTGTTTGTCGACCGTCCGGTGCTAGAAATGGCCGGCGCTATTTGGGCGGGTATTCACGGAACGACCAGTTTATTACTTACCAGGTCAGCAGCGCGAGACATTACTCAAGAGTATGATTTGGCGGCTAAGGTGATGGATAATTTGGCCAACGACCCCAGACCCAACTTAGAAATGTACTTGGCGGGTCTAAAAAAGTAACGTCAATACCATTAATTGTCGCTGGTAAAGGCGGTTACCGTTTTGTTGGTGAGTCAGCTTGGCCAGTATTATTGCTGTGTGATCTGTCGCCAGCAGGCTGCAAGCGATTGTGGCCCGGCGACGTCTGCGCTTAGGCAGCGTTTTGTTAAACTCAACGTGCTGACTTTTTTAGCCCCGGCGCAGAGCCGGTAATATTATCAGGCTGTCATTATTAGTGAGGCTACACGGCGCGACTTGCCAACAAGTCTTACAATGCCTCCGAGTCTAATAATGCCAGCGAGTCTAATAATGCCAGCGAGTCCGACAGTGCCCGCAAATCTAACAATGCCAATAAGTCTAACAATGCCAAGGCGCTTTCTTAGGGGGCAGCACAGCTGAAATTTTCAAGCTGGTCAGTGCTACCGCTACCGCTGTAGTGTGCCACCTTGGGGTGGACGCACAGTGGCCTACGGGTAATCGTTTTACCGGCAATTATTTTCGAAGCGACAATCACCTGCGGTGCTATATCATTTTCTACCCAGTTTTCTAAAGCCGCCAAGGCATCGAATTGATCCGGTCCCGGGCCGCCTCTGCAGTGTCCCATTCCCGGTACCATAAACAGTCGGAAAAAGTCTTGAGTGCTAGCAAGTGCACTTGCTCTGTTGAGTGCTTGGGTATCCTCCGCAATGACATCAACCACGCTTTCAAAGTAATTGATTGATCCAAGCGGCGATATATCAGCGTCACTCCAGCCGTGGTAAACCAGTAACTTTGCGCCGCTATCACGTAGCGCACGTAAGTCGGGGTCGTTGGCATCAACAGCCTTGCCGACTTTCTCTAAGGCATAGGCTAAGTCTCGATCGAAATCGAAACTGCGAAAATCCCAGTCGACGTTATCGAAGACAAACCAGCGGAAAAATCCTTCGCCACCCAGCCAATGCAAAGAACCGAAGGGTTTTTGACCAGTAACCCAGAGTGACCATCCGCCTAGACCAGCTTCTCCCCCGGGTACTAGGCCAGGAAACACCAGGTCGCCTGCGACATTAGTGACACCGGACCAAATTTTCTCCACCGCGACAACTTGCTCAGTAGTAAGACAGCTGTTGTTGTCGGTACCGGCTGCACAGCGCAGACTGGCAGGCTCAAAATTACAGGCCAGCGGATTTTGTAAGACACCGTCTTCAATGCCATCGAGAGTGTCACAGGCTAGATTAACGGCATTGCCTAGGGCTGACAGTTTTGCTGGCGGGATCCAACTTTTTTGGTCTTCCAGCATGGCCAGCGAATACCAAAGATGAGCACCGGCATAAAACCGCGTCCAATCATTGGCAGGGTTGCCGGCGATAATACCGTCGAAGTCGTCCGGATAGCGCTGCGCCTCCATCAGCCCTTGTTGACCGCCTTTGGAACAGCCGACATAGTAGGAGTAGTTCACTGGGACGGTGTAAAAGGCCTGGCTTATCTGTTTGGCATTGACGGTCGTTAGGTGCAGAGCTCTATGGCCGAAGTCTTCGATTAAGTCAGGTCTACCCGATGCCCAAGAAGCGTCAAAGGGTATTGGGCCCGCTACATGCCCGGTATCGGTACTGGCGGTAGCGTAACCTCGAGTTAGCGCTGCCGCCATTGCCCGGTAGCTAATAGTACCGGCCATGCCGCCGTTACCGACACCTTGGTATTTTTTGTTCCAGCTAGTTAGTGGTAGCCACACCTCAAAATTGATCGCAGGGCTAGTCAAACCCACCACCCGACAAAATGCTGGCAGCGGCAGTACATTGCTGCTGCCCGGTAGGGTAAATGTATTAGCTGCAACCACTACTGCAGACTGAATCTCTGTGTTCACTAGGGTGATGTTGCTCAAGGCTTTACACGATGACGCAGCAACGGTTGGTGATTGCGCTGAGCTTTGATGGCTTAGGCACAACAGTAGTAGCGTTATACCTATCTTTAGACGATTCGAAAACTGCATGGTGAGTGGCTGCCTTGTTATTTTTGGGTCAGTGTTAGGACATTCAATGACAACGATACCGCGTTAATGCTGGTGCTAACGTTGCCGATTTATTAGCAATGGGGTCACTAAAAAACTAAGTCAGGTGTTTCGCAGCGGCAGGGTTTATGGGTGCTGCCGTTAGGCTTGCGCTGCATTTAGCGGGTAACAATAACGAATTTTGCTGTATTAAAATAGGCGTTGGGTGATCATTGTTGCCAAATAAAGCCAGTTTATGGCAACAGGGCGTTCAATAAATGAGCTGATGCGATGAGTCGTATTGTTGCCGCATAACTCGGCTTGAAACCAGAGCTACACTGCGCGGTGCTGCCGCGGTCAATACAGCGCTAGCTCATTTTGTCTTTCATTTCCAGTTGGCTAATGGTGTCGATTATAGAGCCTTGAATATCTGAAAAAGTAAAAGGTTTGGCAACAAATCGATCAGCGCCAGCTTCGAAGCAATCTTTTTTTTGTTGTTCGAATGCATTGGCTGTCAACGCCACAATGATAGGTTGATCCTCGGTGACAATCTTTGAACGAATTTCTCGCATAGCCTGAAGGCCGTCGCATACCGGCATTTGTACATCCATATAAACCAGGTCATAGGGCTTTTCAGATATAGCGTCGATAGCCTCTTGGCCATTGTCAACTACATCCGGTTTATAACCGATTTTCACCAGCATACTAGTCACAATATGTTGGTTGACCTTATTGTCCTCTGCAACTAACACTCTCAACGGGTAATCGATAACAACGTCGGTTATCTCTACTGGAGGTTTGCGGGAAAGAAACTCGTCGACTGCTTTTTGACTGGCTATATCAGCACGAATGGTGAAGTAAAAAGTCGTACCCTTACCTTTTTCAGATGTAACCTTAATATCGCCGCCCATCAACTTTACTAACTCTTTGCTAATGGTTAAGCCAAGCCCGGTGCCGCCAAAGCGACGACTTATCGAGGCGTCTTCTTGAATAAAAGCATCAAATAGATAGTCCTGCCTTTCTTTACTAATATCAATGCCGGTGTCAGTCACTGAAAATTGTAACAAGATAGCGTTGGCGTTCTTTTCCAGTAGCTCAACCGATAAGCTGACTTGACCCTGATTGGTGAATTTAAGTGAGTTACTGAGTAAATTCGTGATAATTTGTTTGAGTCGGCTAGGATCGGTGAACAAATACTCAGGTACATCATCACTTATTGTATAGGTTAGCGATGTCGCAGATTGTAGTAGTTGGGATTGGAATATATCTTGGGTAGCATTGAGTAAGCTGTTGAGTTGAAAGATACAATGTTCCAGTTCAATACTTTTTGCCTCAATTTTTGAGAAGTCGAGAATGTCGTTAACAATAGTTAGCAAGGTCTCGCTACTTGCTTTAATCCCATCCATCATCTTTTGTTGTTGATCGGTTAATGTGGTCTGCGCAAACAAACTGGAATAGCCTATTACTCCGTTAAGTGGGGTTCGAATTTCATGGCTCATGGTTGATAGAAATTCACTTTTGGCGCGACTCGCCTGTTCGGCTCGATGCCTTGCATCGGTCAGTGCGAGCTCCGTAGCTTTAGTGCCAGTCAAATCAAGCGCTATTAATACAAAACGCGGCGAGTGAGCACGAACTATTCGACTAACAGAAACTTGAAGTTGTAGAGTTGAAGCGTCACGTCGGCACCCCTGCAGCTCTTTTTTCTCAAAGATTACGCCATTTTCGTTAGCTGCACCTTGTTGACATGCCAGCAATACGTCGCCAAGAATAACATCACTAATCAGCCGTCCTGCAATTTGATCGGCGCTATAGCCAAAGGTACCGATAACACTGCTATTTTGCGTTTCTATAAGGCCATCTATATCGAAAACTAGGATGTTCGCATCGATATTATCGAAAAGAATGTCTAACCTAGCTTCACTGTCTAGTAGCGATCGATCTTGGCGTGACTGAAAGCGGACAAAAAGCACATAGGCCCAGCACCACATGACGATCAACAGTACTGCAATTCCCGCGGCAATGTAGTTCATCTGATTGTAGCTTCGCCGTTGGGCCTGAGCAGTGCCCTGGTTATAGGCCTCTAGTGACGGGTATAGAACAGACAAAGTATTGCCGTATTGTTTTTTGGCCGCAGTATAAACTTTACTTTCAAGGACTTGGCGCGCTTGAAGTAATTCTTGTTGGTCAATAAAATTAAATACAGTGTTTTCTAAAGATCGCAGTCGGTGGTGTGTTTGCAGTAGTTCTGCGGCTAACGCAGGTCGTTGCCGGTCTTCAAATTGGCTGTACAGCAAGGTGTTTTTTATATTCTAAGCCAGTAGTGGGCCCAAATAGCTATGTCGTTGCTGCCACTTAGGATGACCTGTCTGTGCGGCTAATGTTGCCGCCATGGTCATCACCTCATTTTGATAAGTGATTTGGCCGCGCAGATTATCGAGCACCTTAATTGTTGAGATTACTTGCTGGTTTTGAATTTGAGTCCAGCTATTGTTCCATACTGACAAGGCCGCAGTGATCACGGTAATGGCAATAGCTACCATTAACAATATGCGCGGGTGCAGGCCATCATCATTCCCTATATTCATGTTTATCCATGTAGGCTCGACTAAACCGTTCAACACTTTTAATATCAGTTTGTTCTAATTTAAGGTGAAACGCAAATAAAGTAAATAGTTATCTGTGAGTTTTGAGCGCTCGGTAGCTTGTCAGAGCAGTGCTTGAGATCAGAGCAAAACATTGAAACCCTGATGTTTTTTCGATAGAACAGGAGCACTGCTGCGCTGGCACTTGCTTTGTTGTCGGCAAGGCGCCCAGATTACCGAGTGTAGAAATAGCACTAAGCGGCGTTTTTTTAGCGGGTATTGTCAGCTTACTGTTGCTGTTTGGCGCCTGCGGTAGTGGGTAGCTATTCGCTTTAAGGAAAATTCCAAGGTGTAAAGCTGTTGGCGAAACCCTGCAGTAAAACCCTGCAGTAAAACCCGGTGAACAGACGATTTACACCGATGATATTTAGCGGGCACAATAGCAAGGTTATCTTGGTGAAGTTATCGCTAGTACTTTTCAAATAATTGCTATTGAGTTGCTTGATAGTACTTATTCAAACTTGATAGTGCCTTATCCGGCAACTTAAATAGTAGGTTATTCGCCTTTACCCAGGGCTATCACATTTTGGTTTTGATCAGTGTGCAGCCCGAGGCTCTGGTACGTACTTTAATACCAGTATTCCGCCCACCGCTAGAAAAACAATCGACACCGGAAATACGGCCTGCAGCGAATAGACTGTGGCGATTATGCCGCCGGCTATGGGGCCAATACTGCCGGCAAATTCTTGCGCGGTGTTAGCTACGGCGATACGAATGGGCAGGTCGTCGCGGTTGCCAAACTCCAGTGTTAGATTTTGCGCCGAGCCCTGAAAGCCCTGAAAAGCTGCGCCGAGTCCGGCGAACACTAATAACATCATCGCCATGCCTGAGGACAGCAGCAGTAATAATGTGGCTGCCACCCACAGCATAATGGAGGCGAGAAAGGCAAAGCGAAAACCGGTGCGGTCGGCCATGATGCCCCATAAAATATTGGATACGGTGCCCGACATGGTGAAGGCAAAGGTCAAAATTGCTAAGGTTTCACCGCTAAGGCCAATTTCTTGGCCGGCATAGATAATATAAAAAGGTACCGCCATGCGGCCAAAAGTAGCTATGGCGCGAGCCAGCACATAGCGGCTAAAAGCCGGGTCTGAACGCATTAGTGCTGGAATTTGTCGAAGCCGGTCGATTAATGGTGTCTGGGTGCGTACCGTCGGTGGCTCCGGTTCTCTTAGCCCCAGCAGCATTAGCAGGCCGGTGCTGGTGAGCACAAAGGCCATCAGGAAGGTGAGCGAATAACCGGTGGCGCTGGCTTCTTCGCCAATAAAGTACACCCCGCCCAGATAGGCGACAGCGGAGGCGGTAATGCCCGCCAGAAAATTGCGCAGGCCAGTGAGGCGACCGCGCATGCGTACCGGTATTACCTTGGAGGTTAAAAAATTGAATACCACCCCCTGCATACCGGCGAAAATGCCCATTAACAGTAAAAATAAACACACCAGCAATAACGCGGTATTGCCGCTGGCGACAAAACCCGCCAGCGCAATACCCAGCACCCCTAAGCGCATCCCGCCGCCGATCAGAAAACCCATGGGCAATACTTTTTTGCGGTGCTCGATGAGGTTGGCCCCCACCAGTGGCGTAATAAACATACCCAGCGACTGCAGCGACAGCGCCAAACCGACCATTAACTCAGAGCCTCCAGAGAGCATCAGGACATAGGCGGGAATAAACGTAGGTGCGTTCACCAAGCGAAAGCCGGTTTGTCCGAGCAGGCCATGGCATAACAGCGCAATGAAATTGCGCTTTAAATTGACAGACACCTGCGACTGGAAGTGCGCCTCGGCTTGCTCGGCTGACAACTCAGTAGCGGGTTGGTGCTCGGTAGTGCTGTGCAAAATACTGTCCAAAGGCGTTGCCGCCAGATATTTATCGCGCAGCGTGATAGTGGCGCGGTGGTGTTGTGACGCACAGCAGCAGATTCAATAGCATGCAGCAGCGGACCGGGCAGCAGGGGATGGTTCACTGTGCGCTTGTTTTTGGCTCGAGCGGCGAAGCACTGCCGGTAGCCTCGGTGGTGATAACAAGGCGTAGAATATCATCTGGCTTTTTGATTGGGAACCACCGCTGGCTGCTCTTGTTTTGGTGTTGGCTGGCGTTTATTCTCTAGCGATTAATAATACTGTTAGGACACACTACCATGATTGAGCAAAAACCGCGCCGCAGCGATGCCGAAGTTCTCGCCACTTTTCACCGTGCCAAGCGCCGGCCTAATTGCTCTGAGGCTCTGACTATGCGCGTTGAAGCGGTCTGTCAGCAAGAACAGCGGGTGGCGTTTTCTTTTGTCGGCCAAGAGGCTTGGACCAACCCGATGGGGGGTATTCAAGGGGGTTTTTTAAGCGCCATGTTAGATGAGGCGATGACCACCACCGGGGTGGTTGGCGCCAACTTTCAAAGTGTGTTGCCCACCCTTGAGTTTAAGGTCAGCTTTTTGCGCCCCGGCGCTCCGGGCCAATTTACCGCCAGCGGTCGCTGGATTCGCATCGGCAAGTCGATTGCCTTTCTCGAAGCGGAGCTGTTTGACGCCGGCGGCAAACTAGTGGCTCGATCGTCGGCAACCGCCTCGCCAAGGCCCATTCCCGCACGCAGCTAGCGCGCTGGGCTTGTCCGGAATGGTGCTTGCAGGGGGCTTAGAAACTCATTATTCTTAGTGATCGAATTATGCACAGTGAGAATGCGGCAGCAACAATACGGCAGCAACAATACTGCACCCGCACAATGATGCAGCAACACAATAATGCAGCAACAAAATAATACTGAATAAAAGCAATACTCAATAAGAGGCGCTAATAATAATGACTACAGCAACGGCAACAGCAACTAACGAACTCGACGCAGTGGTGGTAGGAGCGGGCTTCGCCGGCATCTACATGCTGCATAATTTGCGGCAAAAGGGCTTTAAAGCGCGGGTATTTGAGGCGGCGGGGGGTGTTGGCGGCACTTGGTACTGGAACCGCTACCCCGGCGCGCGCTGCGATATACCCAGCCTGCAGTATTCCTATAGTTTTGACGAGGAGCTGCAACAACAGTGGAAGTGGAAAAACAAATACTCGGATCAGGCGGATATTTTGGAGTACGCCAACCACGTGGTAGACCGTTTCGACCTGCGCGGGGATATGCAGTTTAATACGCGTATTGTCAGCGCCATCTTTGACGAAGACAGCAACCGCTGGGCAGTAACCACCGACAGCGGTGAAGTCATTAGCGCCGGTCATTTTGTGCTGGCTACCGGCTGTTTGTCTACGTCGAACATTCCTGATTTTGAAGGTTTTGAAAATTATACCGGCGATTGGTATCACTCCGGTCGCTGGCCGCAGGAGCCGGTAGACCTGGCCGGTAAGCGCGTAGCGGTTATCGGCAGTGGCTCCACCGCTATTCAGGCGGTGCCAGAGGTAGCCAAAATCGCCGGTCACCTCTACTCGTTTCAACGCACGCCGCAATTTAGTATTCCCCAGCACAATGAAGTGCAAAACCCAGCTATAGAAACGCATATTAAGGGCCGCTACGCCACTTATCGCGGTGAGAATTATCGCAGCCCTTTCGGCCAAGAGGTCACCAGTAATACCGAGCTCAATACCTTTGATGTCAGCGATGAAGAGCGCTTGGTCGAATATGAGCGGCGCTGGCAGATGGGTGGCTTTGCCTTCTTAGTCGCCTATGCTGATTCGGGCAGTGACCGGGTCGCCAATGAAACTATCGCCGACTTTATTCGTGACAAAATTCGCGGAGTTGTCGACGATCCAGCGCTGGCAGAAAAACTGTGCCCAGAATTCGTTTACGCCAGTAAGCGGCCCATACTCGATACCGGTTATTTCGAGACATTTAATCGCGACAATGTGACTTTGGTCGATATTCGGGAACAGGGCATTGAGCGTTTCACCAAAAACGGTATCCGCGCCAACGATACTGACTACGATGTAGACGCAGTCATCTTTGCCACCGGCTTTGACGCCCTCACCGGTACTCTCAACAAGATTGAGATTCGCGGCCGCGGTGGCAGGCTGTTAAAAGATAAGTGGTCCGAGGGCCCCAAGGCCTATCTGGGTCTGTGCGCCGAGGGCTTTCCCAATATGTATGTGATTACCGGCCCCGGCAGCCCCTCGGTGCTGACCAATATGATGGTGGCCATAGAGCAGCACGTTAACTTTATCGGCGATACCATTGCCCATATGCGCGACAGCGGTCAGAGCAGCATTGAGGCCAGACTCGACGCCGAGGAGCCCTGGGTAAAACACGTCAGCGATTTGGGCCATACTACCTTGTTTACCGCCGGTGCCAACTGGTACTTCGGTGATAACATACCGGGCAAACCGCGAGTGTTTTTACCGCATGTTGACTGGGTCGGTTATGTAGAAAAGTGTGAAGATGTGGTGGCCAAAAACTACGACGGATTTGTGCTAAGCTAAGCCTGCATTAACTGGGCCCCTAGCCGCTTGTTAGCGGGCCCCATTCACCTGTATTGGACTACCCTTTGAACCGAATTCGTTTTTTGCGCCCTTGGCTTATGCTAGTGGTGGCATCGCTGTTCGCCTGTGGCGAGACTACGCCGACCTACTCTATTGCCACTGGCGGTCCGGCCGGGCTCTACTACCCCTTTGGTGGCGGTATGGCTTCGATCTGGTCTCGGCATTTACCCACAGTCAACGTCAAGGCAGAGGTCACCGGCGGCTCAGTGACAAATGTTATTCAAGTGGCCCGCGGTGAGAGTGAAATGGGTATCGCCATGGCCGATGTCGTCACTAACGCCTACCGCGGGGTCGGGCGTTTCCCCGAGCCACTGCCGCTGCGAGTGCTGTTCACCGCCTACCCCAATATTGTTCATATTCTTACCTTGGCAGACAGTGGTGTCGACAGTGTTGCCGATATGGTGGGCCGGCGAGTTTCGATGGGAGCGGTGGGTTCCGGCACGGCGGTGGCGGCGGAGAATATACTGACCGGGCTGGGGCTTGAACTCGATACCGTGGCTACCACCTATCTGAGCTTTGGCGGCACCACCACGGCGCTGAAAGACGGCACTATCGACGCTGGCTTTGTGGTGGGCGGGCTGGGAATAGCGGCGGTAACTGAGCTTTCAGTGACCCGAGATTTAAAGTTGGTAACGCTCAGTGCTGCAGAAGTCGCGCTAATCAACAGTCAGCACCCGGCCTATAGTGGCTACGCCATTCCGGGGGCTACCTATAAAGGTATCGACAACGATATTCAGGCGCTGGGTATTTGGAGTGCGGTGGTAGTACATCAGAATATGTCGGAGGCGCTGGCCTATCAACTGACCTGTGCTGTGTACGCCCACCACGGGCAACTGTTAAAGGTATCACCGGTCGCCAAGGCTACTACCGTGGCTAATATTCACCAATTGCCGGCGGTGCCGCTGCACCCGGGCACACAGCGTTTTCTCGATAGTGGCGCCAGCGATGGAGATTGCAGCGCGTGAGTGATAACGCCAATACCGCTAAAGGGGCGCAAGATCACTGGCTAAAACCGATTGGCTTACTGATTAGTGTGCTGGCCATAGGCCTGTCGATATTCCAATTGTGGCAGCCTTTGGTCGGCTTTTTCCCACCCGGCGCACTACCCTTTGAAACGTTACTGGGGCTGCAGCCCGCTACCTATTTTAGGCCCAGCCATCTGGCCTGGGTGCTGTGTCTGGGGTTGTTGTTGTATCCGCTCAATCAATCGCGATGGGCCCGCTGGTTAGACCTGCTGTTGCTGGTGGCGGTGATTTGGGCGACTTCGCGTGTGCTGACCTTTGACTACCGCGCCATTGATTATTTGCTCAACGGTTTGACCCAGGCGGATTTTCTGGCTGGGCTGATTCTGTTGGCGACTACCTTGGAGGTTGCCCGCCGCTCGGTGGGCACGGTGATGATGGTAGTGGGGTTGGTGTTTGTATTGTACGGGTTATTCGGTTATTTGCTGCCCGATGTAGTCGCCTCACGAGGCTTTAGTTTAGAGCGTATTGTGCGCTTTCAGGTGTTTAGTTCCGCCGGATTATTTGGCGCCCCGATTGGCATTGCCGCCGGCGCAGTGTTCAGCTTCGTATTGTTTGGGGCCTTCTTACAAGTCACCGGGGCCGGCAAATTTATGATTGATTTGGCCTTTGCCGCCGCCGGTCGCTATCGCGGTGGCCCGGCCAAGGCCAGTGTCTTGGCCTCGGCGGCGATGGGTTCTATCTCCGGTAGCGCCATTGCCAATACCGTTACCACCGGTTCGCTGACAATTCCGATGATGAAGCAATTGGGCTATCGACCGGCGCAGGCGGCAGGTATCGAGGCCGCTGCCTCTACCGGCGGGCAAATTATGCCGCCTATTATGGGCGCCGGTGCCTTTGTTATGGCGGAGTTTACCAAAACGTCTTATAGCGATATTGTCTGGATGTCGCTGGTGCCCGCTATTTTATATTTTGTATCGGTGTTGCTGTATGTGCACTTGATGGCGGTCAAGGCCGGCTTGCAGGGTATGAAGGGCCATAGCGGTGCCTGGCAAGTGATAAAACACGGGGCCCACTTTATCCTGCCCATTTTATTGATTAGTGCACTGTTGCTGCGCAATTACTCACCGGTGTTAGTTGGGGTTAGTGGTTGTGCGGCGGTGGTTCTCGCCAGCCTATTACGCCGCCACAGCCGAGTGGGTTTGGCAGCGGTGTTTGCGGCCCTGCGTCAGGGCGCGGTATTAGCGGTACCGATTTCGATCGCCTGCGCGGTGGCCGGCATTGTAGTGGGTACCATCGGCCAGACCGGTATTGGGTTGCAGTTTACTGAGTCGGTGGTGTCTTTGTCCGGTGGTCATCTGTGGCTGGCGCTGATACTGGTTTCGATTGCTGCATTAGTGTTGGGTATGGGCCTGCCCGCTACTGCGGCCTATATTGTGCTGTCGGTTATGACCGGACCGGCGCTACAGGAACTGGGGCTGGCATTGATCAGCGCCCATATGATTATATTTTGGCTGTCACAGACCTCCAATGTAACCCCGCCTATTGCGCTGGCGGCTTTTGCCGGTGCCGGTATCGCCGGAGCACCGCCGATGCGCTCGGCGGTAGAGGCCTTCAAACTATCCAATGGTCTCTTTATTATTCCGCTGATGATGGCCTACTCACCGCTGTTACTCGGTGGTGATAACGGCTGGTTGCAGGTACTGCTGGCGGCGGGGGTAACCTTTGCCCTGATGCTAATGTTAGCGGTGGTGCTTGAGGCCTATTTATTTACTGCGGTGGACAAGCGCTGGCGGGTGATCGCAGCCATTGCCGGCGCGCTGTTGCTGCCGCCGGTGGACGAATTGCGTCTGTTGGGACTGGCTGTGGCGGTTGCGGTGATAGCGGTGAACTATCGGCAACACCGTAGCGGGCCTGTTAAATAGTATCCGCAGTAATAGTAAGCACTCACATACATTTTGCTACCTCGGCACCCTTTATTGCAGTGGGCGATATGGCTGAGACAGGTCTCACTGCGGCGATAGCTTTCGGTGAGATGCCTGCGCTGCGCCAGCCAACATCAAATACAACGGCCTAAAAAATCCCTAACAGCTATCCCGCGCCTCTCCGCAGCGCCTTTGCAGAGCACCCTATTAATCGCTTTTTTCCAGCGTAATAGCGGGCTTTTTTCATTGCTCTACTGGATTCCCAATGTTTGTTAAGGTCATTGCATTTGCCGCAGTGCCGCGTGCCTATAGCCTTACGCATTGGTACTGGGCTGGCACTACCATAGCGCGTGCCCAGTGATGCAGCCGATACCGTGCAGCGGCCCGGTAGGCAGTTGCGGGTTACTGGCTAAAGGTTATTGCAGGCAAAGAAGTTGGTATACAACAGGATGGTTAGCACCGAAGTGTTGCCGCTAATAGCACCACGGCGGTGCTGTACTTTAACTCACTGTGCGAAGCTATATACTGGCCGCACATTTACCGAGCATGGAATGACGATGACTGAATTAGTAGCGGCCTGGCCGATTTTTGTAGCGCTAATGGCCACCGGGGTGGTGGCTGGGCTACTGGCGGGACTACTGGGGGTGGGTGGCGGTATTGTTATAGTGCCGGTGCTGTTCTTTTTACTGCAATTGTTTTCGGTGTCGGCGGACTCGGCCATGCTCATAGCCACTGCGACGTCGCTGGCAACTATTGTGCCTACGGCTCTTTCTTCGGTGCGCGCTCACGTTAGCAAGGGCAATGTCGATATCGCCATTGTGCGTTGGTGGGCTGGCTTTATTTTAGTGGCAGCGGTGTTGGGTAGTCTGTTAGCTGCGCGGGTGGCAGGGGCGGCGCTGACTTTGATGTTCGCCTGCATTGCCATAGCGGTGAGCCTGAATATGTTATTTCGGGCCAGCGCCCCAGCGTTATTTGCGAGCCTGCCCGGGCGTTTTGGTCAGAGCCTGATGGCGCTGAGTGTCGGCCTGTTGTCGGTGATGATTGGTATTGGCGGTGGCACCCTGGGGGTGCCGTTGCTCAACAGTTGCAATGTTAATGCGCACCGTGCAGTGGGCACAGCGGCGGCCTTCGGTCTATTAATTGCACTGCCCGGTGTGTTGACATTATTACTGGTAGGCGAGCGGCCTATCGATGCGCCACTGGGTAATATCGGGCTAATTAACCTACCTGCCTTTATTGCGATTGTACCGCTGACAGTTTTGTTTGCGCCGGTTGGCGCGCGCTTGGGCGCAGCGCTGGACCAAGCCCAATTAAAAAGGATCTTTGCTCTCGTTTTGATGCTAACCGGTGCGCGCATGTTGTACCAATTGTCATAATTGCCGTTGCAACCCTCAGCGCTATTTATCCTTAAACCGCGGAATAAATAACCGCCGCGGGTGAGGCAATAAGATGATCACTGCACCGCAAAGCTCAATCGAGAAGGGCATTGGTGCTTGCCCAGGGGCTAAATGCGAATGGCAGGGGCAGGGGCAGGGGCTGCCTACAGACTCTCTATCTAGCAACTTGGGCTTGGCTTTGCTCGATACCGAGTACCGAAATTTTGTACTGCTCAGGGCAGGGGGCTTCGGCAATACCATCTCCGTATCGCCAGAGGTGACATTTAATGGCGTAATACAGTACGATATATTTTCGATAACAATAACAAGCTGATATTGCAGACCAATGTTAGCTATCGGAATACTGTTGCTTTTGACGCGCTCGGTACTCACTGCACTCGGATGAGGGGCACTGGCTGGGCTCTGCCACCGACAGCTGAAGCTCTGCCACCAACGGCTGAAGCTCTGCTGAGGGCAGTTGGGTAGTGGCTGCCCTCGGCATAAATATGGGCGCTAACGAGTATTTGGACTAGGTCTTCGATGGGTTGCTCTTTGGTTTTAGTGTAGACATGTTGGCAGCGCCGAAATCCTACGGCCTCGACTTAACGTACAGACTCTAATAAGTAGGTTCTCATGAAAATAATTCAACTTATCAGTATCGCGCTCGGCGCAGCTTTATTACTGGGCTGCAGCAGTTCCCCTGGCACCGGTGTTGGCGATATTAGCCGTGACAACCTCAGCGCCGCCGCTCCAGAAATTAGCTCGGCGGCGGTGGCTGCGCAGTGGGCCGCTAGCTGTAGCTTGTGTCACGCCAGCGGTGTTGGCGGCGCGCCTAGAATAGGCATGGCGCAAGAGTGGCGGCCACGGCTGGCTAAGGGTCGCGAGCAATTGCTGCGCCATACCATCGACGGCTATAAGGACATGCCACCGCTGGGGTACTGCATGTCCTGTGAGCGTGAAGACTTTGTTGCACTCATCGACTTTATGGCGGGGGTTGCACCATGAAGGGCTTTACTCGACGTGGTTTTTTAGCCGCCGGTGCTATGGCCGCCCTCAGTAGCGCGGCCGGCTCGGTCGCCGCTGGTGGTGGTAGTATCGGTACCAACAAGCAATCACTACCCTGGCGCAATTGGTCCGGTAGTGTGGTCGGTTATCCTGAGGCACGCTTGGTGCCTGACAGTGAGGCTCAGCTGGCTGAATTTCTTGCCAATAGCAGCGGCTTGTTACGGCCGGTGGGTTCTGGTCACTCGTTTTCTCCACTGGTACCTACCGATGGTCATATTGTGGTGCTCGACAAGCTAACAGGCTTACTAAGTCACGATAGCGAGCGCCTGCGGGCGACTTTTGCTGCGGGTACTCGGCTGGTCGATATGGGCGCACCGCTTAAGCAGATCGGTCAGAGCATGTTTACGCTCCCCGATATTGACCGACAAACATTGGCCGGAGCCTGTGCTACTGCAACCCATGGCACCGGTATCGACTTTAAGAGTTTGTCGGGCTATATCACCAGCCTGCGACTGATTACCCCTCAGGGTGAGCAGCTTGATATCGATGCTCAATCTAACCCAGAGTTGTTTCGTGCCGCGGTCGTGAGTCTCGGTGCGCTGGGTGTAATCACTCGAATTGAAATGCAAAACCGTGCCCCCTACCGACTAAAACAGCGCAGCTGGGTGGAAAAAACTGACAGTATATTAGCCCAGTTTGACGAGTTGACAGACCGCCACCGACATTTCGAAATTTTGCCGCTAACCCACTCGGATTACTCACTGGTATTGGCCACTGACGAAACGGATGAGCCGATCAATAATCCGCCGGCCTCGCCGGAGGAGGAGGCCGCCTTTGGCGCCGCCATGCGCGGTTGGATGACCCTGCCGCCGGAGCAGCGTCGCCCGCACATTAACGCCCTAGCGCAATTTATTGAACCCAGTGAGCGGGTTGACGACAGCTACAAGATTTTGTCCAGCGTGCGCTCCAACCGGTTTAACGAGATGGAGTACTCCCTACCTAAAGACGCGGGGGCCGCTTGTTTGCAGGAAATACTGGCGACCATCGCCGAGCAAAAACTGGATGTCGTGTTTCCGCTGGAGTATCGCTATGTGGCGAAAGACGACAGCATGTTGAGCATGAGTTCTGGCCATGAAGACCATGTAGCGGTGTCGGTGCACCGGATTGCCTCCGAAGATTATCGCCCCTACTTCGATGTAATCGAACCGATATTTTGGAAATACGGCGGCCGGCCGCACTGGGGAAAAATTCATACGTTAGGTGCGGCGCAGTTAACTGAACTGTATCCCGACTTTGCCCGTTTTCAGCAAATCCGCCAAGACATAGACCCTCGTGGGCGCATGTTAAACGCGCATCTGCGCAAACTCTTTGTAGGTGAATCATGAAACGGCGGTCGCTACTCTTGGGCGGTGCCGGTGTGGCTCTCGCAGCGGGGGCCGGTGTCTTAGCGATAAAACCGGTTGACCGCGGTGCCAATCACAATCCCTACTTCAGTACTTTAAATACACTGCTTAAACGCGATGGTCCCGGGCGGCCAGTGATGCTGATTGATCTTGAGCGGATGAATCACAATATCGATCAAATTGTTAAGGCCGTCGGTGCCGACAAAACGTTCCGTATTGTGGTCAAATCGCTGCCCGCTATCGGACTGCTGCGCCACGTCATGGCCCGGGCCAAAACCCAGTCGCTGATGGTGTTTCACCAGCCTTTTTTGAACGCTATTGCCGATGCCTTTCCCGATGCCGACGTGCTGATGGGCAAACCGATGCCAGTCAGTGCAGTAGAGCGCTTTTATCAGACCTTTGACGAGCGCAGTGATACCAACGCCTTTGATCCCGCCAGCCAGATTCAGTGGCTGATTGATTCTGAACAGCGGCTGCAACAGTATCAAGCGTTGGCGCAGCGCCGCGGTATTAAGCTGCGAATTAATGTTGAGCTCGATGTCGGCCTGCACCGTGGCGGCCTTGCCGTCGCCAGCGAACTGACCCCGCTGTTAGACACCGTCGATGCTGATCCAGCGCATTTGGTTTTCGCCGGTTTTATGGGCTACGAGCCGCACCTAACCGGCCTTCAGGCCAAGCTGCAAGACCCGGCGGTGCAGGGTGTATTGGCGACCTATCGAAGCTTTGTCGATCTGGCTAAGTCCCGCGGTATTGATGTCGACAGCTTAACTCTTAATGGCGCTGGCAGTCACACCCTGGGCATTTATACGCAGGACACGCTGATGAACGATTTGTCAGCGGGCTCGGGCATCGTCAAACCGATTGATTTTGACACCTACCATCTCAATGCCAATCTTGCGGCACTGTTTATTGCCACCCCTATACTGAAGCGTTACGAAGAGCTAAAAATACCCGGCGACCCCGCCATCGCCAAATTGTTACCGCTGTGGAACCCCAATATGCAGCGGCTGTATTATATTTACGGCGGTTATTGGAAGGCCAAAATGGTATCTCCCGCCGGTGTTGCCGACCCGATTTACCAGAGTACTAACCAGAGTCCGGTCACCACATCTAACACTGTTGATCTGCAGGTTGATGACTATATGTTTTTACGGCCGACTCAGAGTGAGCATGTGATGTTGCAGTTTGGTGATTTGCTAGTAGTCAGCAGTGATCAAATAGTAGCGAGCTGGCCGGTATTTCACCAGCGCGGGTAAGTGCTTAGAGCTGCTGCTGTTTTGCTGATGGGCAGGCGTTGGATTGAACCTTAGCTTCAGCGGCATGGGTGCTAAGCATGCGAGCTGATTTTACCCGCTATTGATCTAATGCCGGTCTAAGCCATGATCGGCGCAGCGCCCGCGAATAATAAATAAAACGCTCCAGCTCACTACATCGGTGCCCCCTTGTACCGTTCTACTGATAAGCCATAAAAGATGTAGGTGGTTAGTGAGTATAATAGTTTCCTAGTGGCGATAGAGTATGCCAAAGTAATAGCCGGACTTGTGCTCGTTAATAAACTGATAAATAATTTTTATGAAATTCATTAAAGCGTTTGAAGAGTTTGCCTCGATCATTACCGTTTTTATCATACTTGCCGGTGGTGCTCTGGCAACGAAGCTTTCTGTTATTCCCTTGGCATACGGCAGAGCTGAGCAAGTTGTATTACGGGGAAACCAATACCCTGAATGCAGTGCCATCACTGAAATGGCGACTAATAATTATTCCGCTTTGCTCGGTGTCGCTGACTCAATGGCAACAGTTGTATTATTTTTGTGCCTGTTTCTAATTACGCCGCTGATCAAATCAGGTAAACGCGGGCTGGCAGTATTGAGTGACTAACAGGCCTAATGTTAGGCCCTGCGACCGGCTGCGATTACAGCGTGGCAACCTCGAGTGCGTGCTGTTGTACAAAGTGATTGGCCGAGGGTGAAGTTGTGAACGTGACATCTGCGTATCATCCGCGTTAATCCAGTTTCAGTCGTCGCGCAATCGGTGCCTTGCCACGGTGCCAGCGATTAGCCGATGAAATTGTACTGCTGGCATATCGAGCTTCGGGCCTATCTCCTCGACTCTGCGGCTTACCACTGGCTACAATGCTCGGTAATAAGTGTGTATGGCAAAACGCTAGCAGATAACACCACCCCAGCCTAAAGGCGCCGTAGCGCGGTGGTAGATGTTGCTGGCCTAGGGTTCTGTTAAGGCCTGCACCAAAATCAAAGTCTCAGTCTCAGTCTCAGTCTCAGTACCGGTATCAGTATCAACCGATAAACCGCGGTAGTTGCAACGCCGATGCCAAGGTCCTGTTAGCAGCCGTTCAGCGATCATCCTTACTCGGCGGTAGTTGCGCAACCAGTGCCGACAAAAATTCAGCGCAACCGGGTAGCGCGTCGCGGTGAGCTAAAATTTGTGGTTCTGTGAGCCATAGCACCTCGGCCACCTCCGCGGGGTCTGGCTGTAATTTGTCGCTCAATAGCTCGGCGTACCAGCCAAACAACGTTAGCTTTTTCTCCGGCCAGCTCTGCTGCCAGACGCGGCGCAACGGGGTGATCTCAACCCCCAGCTCCTCCAGCATTTCTCGGCGAGCGGTCTGATGCTCGAGCTCATCACCGTCGACGCCGCCGCCGGGAAAACACAATTTTAGCGGCGATGCTACGGTGGCGCTGCGGCGTATTAGCAGCCAGCAACCGTCGGCCCGCCGACAGCCGACAATGACCCCGTGGAGGTGGCCATCTGCCTGTATAGTTCGCGGTGTTGTCGCTGAAGTTTCGGTCATCAATAGGTTCCTAGCGCGGTGATGGTAGTTGGGGTTTTAAGCTGACGATTTTTTACCCCAGCATAGTACCCTTATGGGTACGTTTTGCCGTTACATTTAGACCTTAAAAATGTTTGCCGTGTTAAAACAGCGGGTCATTACTGGATTAGCCAAGGGCGGCGCGGCAATCATAGTCGCGCTAGTTTATGTCACAATGGACATCGTCAACAGTGTTTGGATAGCGGACAGCCGCGCTATTATGCGCTACAATTTCCGCGGCATATTAGTTTTTTATAGCGGTGTATAGCGATGTAAATAGCGCTAACTAGACAATTGATTAGATCGGCGAAGGGGCTGCTAAGTTAATAGCCAAGTACATAGCCAAGTACATAGCCCAATGAGTAAAAAATGTTACAAATACATAGTCAGCTCAAAAGACGGTTACAACGCTGAGCTTTGCCAACAGTTAAATTAATAAACGGTAGTTAAATAATAACGCTATTAGTAAAAAAGGACGCTCTGTGAATATTCGCTTATTGTTACCCATTATCACTGCGGCTGTGTTGCTATCGAGCTGCGCGCCGCTGGTCGATCAAAGGTCTCAGCCTGTGGTCCTAGGCCCGGCAAAGGCCGTGTTGATACCCGGTAGCGGCACTTATAGCCGTGCCATAGACACCGACTCTGCCGAGGCGCAACAATTTTTTGATCAGGGCCTGCGGCTGTCTTGGGGCTTCTTTTTCCCCGAGTCTATTGCCTCTTACCAGCAAGCGGCGATGTTAGACCCGACCAGTCCAATGCCCTACTGGGGCATGGCTCTGGCTATGGGTCCCAATCCTAATAGTCGCTATAGCCGGATGCCCGATGACCCCAAGGGTGAAGGTCTCAAAGCCATTAAAAATGCGCTGCAGCGGATCGATCGAGCCTCTGCGCTGGAGCGGCAGCTGATTGAGGCGCTGTATGTGTTGTACAACAAAGAGGCCATCGCCGATGACGACCAGCGCGACCGCGCTTACTTAGATCAGGTGCGGGCGCTTAACAAGCAGTACCCTGAGGACCCAGACATTGCCGCGCTATACGCTGCTGCTTATATGTCGATCGGGCGTTGGGATTACTGGGACAGCGAGGGCAGGCCAAAAAGTGAGACTGAACCGGTGGCTCAGGCGCTGGAACATATTATTAACCAAGACAATACTCACCCCGGTGTACTGCACTTGCATATCCACTTGTTAGAGGCGTCGCTGGAGCCGGAGCGCGCGCTGTACAGTGCCGACTCACTGGAGGCCACAGTGCCAATTGCCGGTCATATGGTGCATATGCCCGCGCATATTTATGTTCGTGTCGGCCAGTTCGCCAAGGCTGTTGCCAGTAATCAGCGCTCACTGCTGGTCGATCAACAGTTTGCTAAGCTGTGGGGCGATTTACCGCTACCCAATCTGGGTACCTACCCTCTGTCTCACCGTATTCACGCCGGTCACGCCATCGCTTTTATTCGCTACGCCGCCACCGTACAGGGTAATTATGAAACCGCCAATGCGGCGGGTATGAGGGCTCAAAATCGAGCGCTGGCTAATGGCAGTACTAGCCGCGGCTTTCAAAAAACCGTGGCAGCGCCCTGGTTAGTCAATAAGATATTTGGTCAGTGGGATCAGTTTATCGGTAGCGAGCCCGCCGCCGCTGGCACCCCCTATTTGGACGGTATTTGGGCCTATACCAAGGGCAGTGCGCTGATTGCCACTGGCGATATGGCCGGCGCCGAGGCCCAGCTAAAAGCACTGCGGGCGATTGCCGACGATCCCAATGCTGATCAATACCGGGTTGGCGCTACGCCGGCGTCGGCGGTTTTGAAGCTAAGCTTGTACGGTCTTAGCGGTGAAATAATGCAGGCCAAAGGCGATCTTGACGGCGCCGTTGACGCTTTTACTAAAGGCGTGGCACTAGAAGACCTCAATAACTATACCGAGCCACCAGATTGGGCTCAGCCTATGCGTCACTACCTCGGTGCTGCGTTGTTAGAAGCCGGTCGACCGGTTGCAGCTGAGGCGGTTTATCGGCGCGATTTGCGCTGGAATCAGGGCAATGGCTGGTCGCTGTTTGGTCTGCAACAGGCGTTGACGCAGCAGGGTAAAACCGCTGAGGCGGCGCTGGTAATGAGTCAGTTTGTCGAGGCCTGGCAGTACTCAAACGTGGTGCTGAGCCGTTCGCGGTTGTAGTACTGGCGCGCCGCTGCAGTTACAGTGGCGCTGTTTTTTCGGTGCTATCGGTGTATCGGTGCTATCAGCGCGGCGGCTGTAGTGCTGGCTAAAGCCGTAGTACTGGGTTTAGCTGGCGGCTTGTCGAGTTGAAACCTAGGCTCAAAAGTAGCATTGATTGAGGCCGATTTATTGTAGCTGGGCTGGAACATCAAAACGGCATTATCAGGTCAAACCAGACTAAACCAGACTAAACCAGACTAAACCAGACTAAACCAGACTAAACCAGACTAAATCAGACTAAACCAAACCACACGTATAACGTTATAACAGCGACTGCTGGGGGTGCTCCTGCGGCAAGCTGCCCTCCAGTGTTAATAAAAATATCTTAGTTGGTAAACCACCGCCGAAGCCGGTCAGAGATCCGTCTTTGCCAATCACCCGGTGACAGGGAATAACAATGGGCAACGGATTGCGGCCGTTGGCAGCTCCCACTGCCCTGACTGCCCGGGGCCGGCCGATACGCTGGGCGATATCGGCATAACTGCGGGTTTCACCGCAGGGAATTTCTTCTAGTGCCGCCAATACTTCGAGCTGAAAGTCGGTGCCAGTGGGTGCCAAGGTTAAATCAAACTGACGTCGCTCACCGGCAAAATATTGCTGCAGTTGCTGTTCGACTTCACTGAAGCAGTGTTCGCTGAGTTGCCAGTGGGGCGCAATGGCTAGCTGCCCGCGGCCTTCGGGAAAACCGATATAACTGAGGCCTTTGCTGTCCCCCGCTAGCAGCAGGCGGCCGATGGGGGAGGGTATATAGCGATAGTCCATAGTGTGCTCCTTGGTTAGGGCTTCAGGCCCGCAGCCTGGCGCCACAGGTGCATGCCGGCGTAGGCCCGCCAGGGAGACCAGCGCCAGGATCGTTCCAGCAGTGCTTTTTCGCCGTCGATATTGAGTCTTGCACGGGCCACTTTTTGCAGTACCAGGTCGCCGGCGAGGAAGGCGTCGGGGTCATTGAGCGCCCGCATAACAATATATTGTGCAGTCCAAGGGCCGATACCCTTGAAGCTGATTAACTGCTCGATCAGTGCGCCGCTGTCGCCTGCCGCGTCGAGGCTAAGTCGCCCCGTTGCTACCTCGGTACTGAGGTCTTTAATCGCCTGGGCGCGCTTAATAGGCATCGACATTGTGCTGGGCACCAGTTGCGAGAGCTGCTGCGCGGTGGGGAAACACAGCCCCCGAGCAGACTCGCTGCCATAGGCCCGGGCAATCCGCCCCATCACCGTGGTGGCGCCTTTAACCGAGACCTGTTGGCCGACAATAGCGCGCACCGCAATTTCGAAGGGGTCCCAGCCGCCGGGTACCCGCTGGCCAGGATTTTGCGCTGCGATGGTGGCGATCTCGGCGTCCTGATCAAAGCACTTGAGGATTTCTACAGGATCTGCGGTGACATCAAAGAGCCGCTTGACCCGCTCCAATACGCCCTGCAATTGAGCGGTTTGCGCCAGCTCGACACGTACACTGAGGCGGTGTTTGTCATCCTCATCGGCAACGCACAGATAACCTACTTCATCGCCGATGCGCACCGTTCTGCTATAGTTGTCAGCGGTTACCTGCTCGACTTCGGGTATGGCTCGAAGCTGGAGGAAGGCCAAAATACCGACAAAGTCGAAGGGCGGCCGGTAACTGAGATACAGCTGGAAGCCGCTGCTGGGCTGCCGGTGATTACCGGGCTTGCGCAGCGACGAGGGGCTGCCTTGGTATACCCGCTTAAAGTGGTCGTTGCAGCGCCGAACACTGCGGTAACCTGAACTGAGTGCGATAGCGCTGATCGACAGCTGCGTCTGGTCGATCAATGTTTTGGCAAAGTGCAGTCGTCGGGTTTGGGCCACGGCGACCGGTGAGACTCCTAGGTGCTGCCTGAAGAGCCGGCTCAGATGCCTTGGGCCAACACCGAGCCGGTCGCTCAGGGCATCGACACCGGCGTCATCCAGAGCGCCCTCAGCGATCAGTTTGAGTGCGCGGCCAATGGCGGTACCGTTCCCCAACCAGGGCGGGGTGCCCGGTGCCGATTCAGGGCGGCAGCGCAGGCAGGGACGAAAGCCGGCCTCGGTGGCAGCAGCGGCACAGGGGTACAACGTGACATTTTTTACCAGCGGAAT
The DNA here is from genome assembly GCA_047623385.1 of Paraglaciecola psychrophila. Lineage (GTDB taxonomy): Bacteria > Pseudomonadota > Gammaproteobacteria > Pseudomonadales > Dasaniaceae > Oceanicoccus. Next base: position 8,271 of record JBLHLU010000006.1, on the reverse strand, counting down.
TTTCACCGAACATACCGGCCGGCAGTAAATTCCAGTGGTCTTGACGCCGACAAAAAAGCACCCGTCAAAGCGCGGATCGCGGGCCTGTCGCGCCTGCTCGTACAAGCTGTTGTCCATAGCTTTCTCGTTGGGTGGCGCTGCGGCCCGCTACATTGGATGTGATGGCAGTGTGGTGCTGCTAAGCAACCAGCTTAGTTCAGGGCGCGGCGGTAATCTAGCCATTATCGGACAGGGTTCTCGCCAGTCTATTGAAGCGGGTTATTATTGTCAGCTGCAACGCTGTCAGCACTACGCCAGCACTATGCCAGCACTGTGCTGGCACTTTTCCCCCCCGTGCCTGTCTTAACACTGCCTGTCTCAACACTGCCTGCCCCGGCACTGGCTGCGAATGCTGGGGGGTTTACTGTAATGTTAGTGTTCGCTACATTTGAAATTACGGGTAAAATATTTAGACTGTGGCTAGCGCGGCAGCAACAATTATTTGACAGACTAGCCCCTGCACCTCAGTGTTTATCTATCTAAGCTGCGACTTGCCTTTATGAAAAAAAGAACAGGTATTATTGCTCTGTGTGCCGGGGCATTTTTAGTCTTGAGTGGCGCTTTAGCGCTGTTGTATTTTATGGTGCTGGCTCCAGCGCCGCAGCCCTCGGCCACTGTGGTCATCGATGTCGAGGCACAACAGCTAGCACAGGCGATTGAGGCACAGGCTTTTGACGATCGCTATTACAGCATTCATTTTAATCAAGGTGATGCCATCGAGGTGTGTGAGCAGGAGGCACGCTCGCGCAACAACAAGGTTATACAGTTATCGGTGGACACGCTGTCTACGCGCTTTGTCGAAGTTGAGGAGCAACCCGACTACTACTTAGTGAAATTGGACAGCATAATTGGCACTGCGCTGTCATACGAGGAAAAGACTCATGAATGCCGGGTCGATCCAACCACCGACGGCGTGGCATTTTATCGTGAAATCATGCAGCGACGAGTGGTGCGGCCCACAGACTAAGGATATCAACTAGATTGAACACCGGCGCTGCAATTGTTGTTGTACGTTTACCGGTGTTTCTGGCACTATGCGCCGCATCCGAGGCCAGCAGCAACCGACAGTAATAAAAGGGCTAAACTATGTCAAAAAGTTTTGAAGCACAGGGACAAATCCACAGTATTGGTGCCACCACTGAGTACGGCAACAACGGCTTTACCAAGCGAGAGTTTGTGATCAAGCTTACCGGCGACGGTGAAAATAGCGCCTACCCCAATTATATTGCGCTAGAGCTGATAAAGGACAAGTGTGAGCTAATGGATCGCTTTAAGCTCGGCGACGACATTGGTGTGCAGTTTAATCTGAACGGTCGGCTGTGGTCTGGCAATGGCAACGGTGAGAAGTGTTTCACCAGTTTGCAGGCTTGGAAGGTTGATGCCCTGGGAGCGACTACCGACGGTTACGATCAGTCGCCACCGCCACCAGTCTATGATCAGGCCCCGCCGATGCCCGACTTCGACGACGACATTCCTTTCTAACAATCAGCTAAGACCTTTCTGTAAAGTTTAGCCCTCTAGCCCACGTATACGTGGGCTTTGTGCTTATAGACTAGCTGCGTTAGCGGTAGCCACCGACATTTTTCAACACCGGTCTAATGCTCCACGGGTACCTCGGCTCGGGCAATTTGCTGTGCTCTGTCTTGGTCGATCGCAGCTATACGCTCGCCGGCTGCTTACCCGGTTTTTTTTCGCTGACCTTGCCCGCTTAGCGCCGCGACCGCGACTGTGGCAGCTAGCGCAACGGGTCCAGCTGGAACGAACGTGAAGAGGACGAGCTGGGTCTGCTGGCTGTGGACAAAGCGCCAAATGCCAGTGGATTGCACAGGAGTTGATAGCGCGGTTTGGAAATAGTCCGGTTACTTTTCGAAGCTATCGAAGCTATCGAAGCTATTAAAGCGATCAAAGCGAGCAAAGTTACCAAGGCCTAGTGCGCTATCGCAATATGCCTCGATTTTGGGCTAATAATCGCCGGTGTCAATTTATGTTCAGGGCCACCGCTTTGCTGGCTAGCGGTGTTAGAGAGTGTAAGGCCGATGCCGGCTGTCAGCCAATACCTTGCCCCGGTAACTAGCTGATAACGCTAATGAGGTGTTTTTCTACTTATTACTGTGACTGTCAAGAGGGCTGTTAACAGGATTATTAATGCGGCCGCGGCTGAGACAGCAAATACAGGTTAGTCAGCGCTGGCAGCCGGCGCTGGCTATTACAGCTGTATCCGGCGCACTAAGCTAGCGGCTAGCATCGCCAGCACTACCGATACTAGCAGGCAGGCTAGCAGACCATAATATTGAAACAATAGCCCAGACAATAGCGTGCCCAACAAGCGGCCCAGGGCATTGCTCATATAATAAAAGCCGACATCCAGTGAGGCGCCGTCTTGTTTTGCCAAGGCCAATATACCGTAGCTGTGCAGGGCTGAATTTACCGCGAATACCAAAGCAAACAGCAGCAAACCGATCACCATAACAATCGGTTGGTGGTCAAAAAACCATAGCAGAACCAGCAGTGCAGCGGTGGTGAGCGCCAAGTACCAGCCCCACAGCGCCATCGCTTTAGCCGAGGGTTCGTGGCCCGGTAGCATTCCCAGTAGGCGTGGCGTTAGCGCCTGCACAAAACCGTAAAACACAATCCACAGCGCCAGAAAAGCACCGACCTCGCTATGCTGCCAGTTAAGCTGGCTGGCAAGATATACCGGCAGTGCCACCACAAACCACACATCTCTGGCGGCGAATAGGCACAACCTAGCGGCAGAAAATAGGTTGAGCGAACGACTCTTAGACAGCAGTTCAGTAAATTTTGGCTTTGCATTAGCCTTGCCCAGCGACGGCCTCAAACTAATCATGCTGATCAGTGCCACCACCGCCAGCACCAGCGCCATTAAATATAGGCTTGGCCTAAAACCCAGTGTGGTTAATAAAAAACCGCCGAGGAAAAAGCCCAATCCCTTCAGGGTGTTTTTTGACCCGGTTAAAATACTGACCCATTTAAATAACTGGCCTTGCCGATTGGCGGGAACTAACACCTTTATGCTGGTTTTGGCGCTCATTTTATTGAGATCTTTTGCGACCCCCGACAGCGACTGCACAAACATAACCCAGGCCACAGTTAACAGCTCATCGGGTACCGTCAATAATAGCAGTGCCAGTACTTGCAATAATAAGCCGGCATTCATGGTGCGATTGAGGCCAAATTTCGCCCCCAGCCAGCCACCGATTAGATTGGTGAAAACGCCGGCTACTTCGTAAAATACAAACAGCGTAGCGATGGCTAACGGGCCGTAGCCCAGCTGGTAAAAGTACAGCAGCACCAGCATGCGCAGGGCACCATCGGTTAGGGTAAAAAACCAATAGTTGCCGGTGACCAGCAGGTACTGCTGGAGCCCAGGGTCTAGGGCGCTGAATAATGTGCGCAGTTTAGGCAACCTTTGGGGCCACCAACTCAATCAGTTCGACGCAGCGACTTACGTAGCCCCATTCGTTGTCATACCACAGGTACATTTTCAGTTGGGTGCCGTTAATCACCATGGTTGATAATGTGTCGACAATAGCCGAGCGCGGGTCACTCTGGTAGTCCACCGACACCAGCGGTTTATCCTCAACACCAAGAATACCCTTTAGTTCGCCGCGCGAAGCGTCCTGCATCCATTGATTAATCTCTTGGGCGCTGGTGCTGCGTGTCAGTTCAAAGACACAGTCGGTAATCGAAGCGGTGGTTAGTGGCACACGTACCGCGTGGCCGTTCAACTTGCCAGCCAACTCCGGGAAAATATGGGTAATGGCGGTCGCCGAACCGGTGGTGGTGGGTATCAGGCTCTGGCCGCAGGAGCGCGCGCGGCGCAGATCTGCGTGGGGCGAATCAATGATCGTTTGAGTGTTGGTAATACTGTGAATAGTGGTGATGCTGCCGTGTTTGATGCCGATGTTGTCCTGCAATACCTTCACCACCGGTGCCATGCAGTTAGTGGTGCAGGACGCTGCGGTGACAATGTTGTGCAGCTCCGGGTCAAACAGATGGTGATTAACACCCATTACAATATTGAGTACGCCGGGCTCTTTGACCGGCGCGGTCACCACCACCTGTTTCACTCCCTGCTGATGATACTGTTGCAATAGCGCTGTTGTTTTCATCACCCCGGAGGCATCAACTACCAGATCGCAATTAGACCAATCGGTGTCGAGAATCGCACGGTTATGGGACACCGCTATAATACTATCGTCGATCACCATAGCGTTGTTATCCGCCTGTGCCTGGCAGCACCATATACCGTGCACCGAATCGTAATTGAGTAAATGCGCGAGGGTTGCTGCGTTGCCGGCGGGCTCGTTTATCTGGATGAATTCGAAATCTGGCCGCTGCCATGCGGCGCGCAATAGTAGTCGCCCGATGCGGCCAAAACCGTTAATACCTATTTTGATGGTCATAGTCTGCCCCGCTCCCCGGGATTTTTATCAATAGCGTGGACCGATAGTGGCCACAAATTGTCAATAATTTGCGTACAGTAATGGGAACCAAATGCAATGGCAAGAAAATATACCGCGGGCCAATGCGGCTTTGGTGGGCGCCGGCAGCCGCTGGTTTAACGGTGCGATTAAATAGCGCCAAGCACCGCGTAAAAAAAGGAATTTCAGCAGCGCGCTCAGTATCGGCAAGTTATGCAAGAGGGCCGCTGAGCGGTGTTTGCCATCAGTGTTTACACGCTAACGCCCGCTGTGTCGGCCAGCGGCAGTAGCACAGATTTGAGCAGCAGTTTAGTGCGGTATGTACCGATCTCGTGGCAGCGCGTTAGTCGCTGCGGGATCATCAATGAGTTAACTGTGAGTACTGGCGAAAATCAGCTTGAGCGGTGTCTATTGGTCTATTAGCTCACAGTTGCGCAGAAGCGGTTGTCGTGCGATTATCGAGCGCTATTTTTTACCGATTAGCCGCAGTCGAGGCAATGGTAGTGTCGCCCGCGGCGGCTCTCAACAAGACTGCTGAAGCTCTTAATAACGTTGCTGAAGCTCTCAACATCCCTAACAGAAACATTGGAGTCCACTATGTTAACAATACACCATCTGCGCGTAGGTCGGTCGATATTCACGGTATGGCTGTTAGAGGAGTTGGAGCTTGAATATGAGTTAAAAGAATATTATCGCCACCCAGAAACTAATCGTTCGCCGCCAGAGCTTAAGAACATTCACCCGCTGGGCAAGTCACCGGTGATCGACGACGACGGTTTGGTGCTCTCTGAATCCGGTGCGATTGCCAGTTATCTGTTAAAAAAACACGACCCCCAGCACAAGCTATCACCGGCAAGCTCTGATCTTGGCCGTTGGGCGCAATACAATCAGTGGCTGCACTACCCCGAGGGCTCGGTTTTTACGCCGCTACTAATACAGCTGTTGTTGCTCAGAAGTGGTGTCGAAGCGCCGCTTTTTAATGCCTATTCCAGTGCTGAATTGACGCTGCACCTAGACCATATAACCGCGCAGCTGGCAGATAATAGTTATATTCTGGGCGCGCAATTCAGTGCCGCCGATATTGGTGTGTGTTATATGCTGTCGATGGCCGCGAGCTTAGGTTTGTTGTCGCAGTACAGTAGTCTCAATGATTATGTGGCGCGAAATAAACAGCGCCCGGCATTTTTACGGGCGCTGGAGCGAGGTGTTGAGTAGTATTGATATTTCCTTATGCAGTCGCAGCTGCCCCGGGCTGCTTGAAATAGCCCGGCTAGTACGGCCAACTGTTCAGCTGTAGTTACAAAACTAACGATTAATCTTCACCGCAGGAAAAGCACTGATAATGCAGGGTAAAACGCGAAATCTCGGTGGTAGTGCCGCGCTTGTTGGGCTGTTGTTACTGGCACTGGCAAGGGGGTCGCTGGTGCACTCTGATGATCTTGCTGGCACTGGCAATACGGCTGTAGGCGATCTTTTGTATGCCCCCTTTGCAACGGCGAACCTTAATCCCTTTGTACACGTTTATAATCCGCTGCGGGCGCACATTGCGAAGTTACCGAGTAAGGGTATGTGGCAAGCTCGGCTGCTCGGTGAAGTTGCCAGTCACTTCACCGAGCGCACAGTGAGCGGCCCGGATCAGCCTGAGTCTATTTTTATCGACGGCGAAAGTCACCGATTGAATCTCGAATTTAACTACGCCTTCAGCGATGTTATGACCTGGAGTTTTAGCCTTCCTTATATCAGCCACGAGCGTGGTGGTCTGGATAATTCGATAGACAGTTGGCACCAGTTTTGGGGCTTGCCCGATGGCGGGCGACCACAATTTCCCGAAGATCAACTGCGTTTTAACCACCAAAGCGGCAGTGTTAACCCCACTGAGCTTAACGATTCTGTCGATGGCCTGGGTGATCTGCGGCTAACGATGGCCTATCAAATAGCAAGGCAGCACAGCCGCTATTGGTCGCTGCGGGCCTCACTAAAACTGCCCACCGGTGATAGCGACAAGTTTACCGGTTCTGGCTCCCGGGACCTAACGTTGGCGCTGGCCTTCAGTGAATATAATCTGTTGGCTAGCGGCCGCTGGCAATTACATGCCAGTGCGGGTTTGACTCGCTTGGGCAATAGCAATCTACTTAACAGTCAGCGCCGCGATTGGGTGGGCTTCGCCTCTTCTACGGTGAGTTGGCGGCTGCGACCAAACGTTGTCCTAAAGTTGCAAATTGATGCCCACAGCGCCTATTACCGTAGCAAACTGAAGGAGTTAGGTGAGCCCTCGGCACAGTTAGTGGTTGGCGCAACAATCGCTTTGGCGGATAACTGGTCTGTTGATGTTGCACTGAGTGAGGATATTATTGTCGACACCGCACCGGACGCGGTATTTATAGTGGGGCTCAACCGGCAATTTTAAGCGCAATAACCAGCCTTGATTACAGTGTTTATGGTGCGGTTAATGGCCCGCTGATCGGCCCTGCGGATGCCGCTTAAGACACTATTACCGATACTGTTAGTGAGGTCTTTTGCCGAGGGTTCAAATCAACCTACAAGGGTGATTGACTCGCCGCTACCCGGTGGCTACAGTGCAGCAAAGGTTTGACCTATTATTTGAATTTTCCGATCATCAATTCTGTCGCAGTGACGCTATGAAAAAAATGCATACAATGCCCTCTGTTAAATTGACCTTGCTGGCCATGGGCCTATTGCTGATGTTATCAGCCTGCGGTTCCAAAACGTCCTATCGTTTTCTCGACTGGGCTGTCGCCTGGTCAATTGACGACTATGTGCAGTGGACTTCGGGCCAGGAGAAATTCTTCGATGTTGCCTTGGATAAAACCCTCGACTGGCATCAATCCACCCAGTTACCGCGCTACAGCGCGTTTTTCCGCCGCTGGGCCGATAATGTAGAAGCGCCGATGACAGTGCCAAATTTGCAGCGAGATGTGGAGTTGGTCAACGGTTTTGTGCGCGATATTATGCGTGAGGTAAGCCCGGCAGCGGCCGACTTACTAGCCCAGTTAGACGACCAGCAAGTGCAAGAGATGCTTGCAAGTATCGAAGAAAAACAGCTTAGCCGCAGCAAAAAAGATCAGAAAAAGACTGCTGAAGAACGCCTTGAAGAGCGAATTAAACGCACTCAAAAAACCACAAAACAATTTATTGGTGCACTGTCAAAACCGCAAAAGCAGTTGATCAGAGATTGGGCTGAGACGGTAGGTAGCAATCAAAGCGAATGGGCCCAGAGCCGAAGCAGCTGGATGGACGGATTTCAAAGTGCACTAGCGGTGCGTGCAGAACCGGGTTTTGAGCGAGCCATCGAACAACTGTTTGTCGATGCCGACAGTTTTTGGTCTAGTGATTATCAACAACGGTATGCCGCGAATACCGCTCATGGTATTGAGTTAGTTATCGCCCTACAGCAAACGCTGACAGCAAAACAACAGAAAAAATTGCGCCGGGAACTCCTCGACTGGGCCGATAATTTTTCCGAGCTGGCCGAGGAAAAACAACAGCTCGCACTCGCTGTGCCCTAGTCGCTGCAATAGCTAAGGTCGCCAGTACAGCACCGGCAATACAGCACTGGCAATACAGCCTTGCTACTAACACTGCGACAGTACCGAATCTGGATGTCGCTGCTGCGCACATAAAATGGCTGCTAAAGTCGATCATGCCAACGTCCTATAAAGGCCAATATCGCACCGGAACGGTGCTTGACAGGGCTCGGCGAGGTCCGGCTTAGATCGATGTCTTTGCCTCGGGCGGGGTCTGTATTGCGGCGCTGGAAAAGTACTTGTAC
>JBLHLU010000005.1:0-35904 GCA_047623385.1 Paraglaciecola psychrophila | reverse complement strand
TGAAACCCTGTAGCGACTAGCTAGGGTTCGCTGACAACGCGCGCGGTACTGATCGGGTGGCTGTTACTCAGATTATTGCCGCTGTTATTGCTAGTGGCATTGCTACTATTGCCATTGCCATTGCCACTGCCACTGCCACTGCTACTGGAACGACTGCGTTACTTTGTGTCGCGTATTAGTGCCGTGCAAGTGCGGGAGCCGGTTGCTGTAGCGGGGGCGGGTTTTTATTTTTTACCGTCACAGTCAGTCTCGAGGGATTGTTGATCGGCGCCGCCGCGGGTCTTCGATGACCTTAAAGTCGATCTCGACGGGCTGGCGATGTTGAAAATAAGTTGCAGCAATAGTGTAAGCGTCGCGCCGAGGGGGTTAAAAGGTGGTTGGTGAGGCAACGCATCGTTAGTGAACAACTGTTACCGTGTAAAAGCGGCCACCAAGAAGAGGGCGTGGGCGCCTTAGAGCTGTCGTTGGCAGGTGCACGCCCCGCGTTGCTACCCGCTAGCGGCGCAGCTGCTCGATAATGTCCTGCAGCGTTGTGCGAGCGCTGTCGCGGCCCTCTACGGCGGCCATAATCTGGCTCAGGCCCAGCAGGTGTTCGCTGATAACTTGTTTGAATGGCAGCTCCTCTTGCCGAGCGCCATCACGCAAAAATACAAAGGCTTCGGCGCATAACTGATCGATGGCTTGGCGCTGTGCCTGCCCTTTGTAGTCGCTTAAAACGGTTACTTTGTCCATTGTTGCCACTATGCCTCGCGCTGTTTTTTCGCCAAGTGCGGGTAATGTTGGTAGTTAACCTTGGCAGTTAACATCGATGGTTAATGTTAGTAGTTAAGACAGCAGGCAATGCAGTGCTGGCGATTTCTGCCGGTCTTTGAAGTCTAGTATAGGCTTCAAAGACCGGCTAGGATGTAGGTACTTAACGCATATAGCCACGGGCAACTAGGGCGATAGGGTGCTGGCAACGCGTCCCTATCTAAGCGATAATTGCGCCGCAAATATACAGCGTTATAGCAATCTTTAAGAACTTAACAGACTCGGGAAAAACTATGTCGGACCAGTTGATTATCGCCGCAGACGGTGCTGAGCAGATGTCATTGAAAAGTTATGCGGAGAAGGCCTATCTGGATTACTCCATGTACGTCATTCTCGATCGCGCTCTGCCCAATATTGCCGATGGCTTAAAACCAGTGCAGCGCCGTATTGTCTACGCGATGAGCGAGCTGGGGCTTAAGTCCAGTGCCAAATATAAAAAGTCGGCGCGCACCGTGGGTGATGTTATTGGTAAGTTTCACCCCCACGGCGATAGCTCGGTGTACGAGGCGATGGTGTTAATGGCGCAGAACTTTAGCTATCGCTATCCGCTGATTGACGGCCAGGGCAACTGGGGCTCCAGCGACGACCCTAAATCGTTTGCCGCGATGCGCTATACCGAATCAAAACTCACCGGAATTTCCGACCTATTGCTGGCCGAGCTTGGTCAAGGCACCGTCGATTGGCAGCCGAATTTCGACGGCACCCTCGATGAACCACAAGTGCTGCCCTCCCGGGCGCCGACGGTATTGTTAAACGGTACCACCGGTATCGCCGTGGGCATGGCTACCGATATCCCGCCACACAACTTACGGGAAGTGATCAACGGCTGTATCCACCTGCTAGAGCACCCCGATGCGACCGTGGCCGAGCTCAGCGAATTTATTCAGGGCCCGGACTATCCGACCGATGGTGAGATTATTACCGCCAGAGCCGATATTTTGAAAATGTATGAAACCGGCAAGGGCAGTATGCGCATGCGTGCGGTATGGCAGAAAGACGGTGGTGACATTATCATTGAGGCGCTGCCGCATCAGGTGTCGGGCTCGAAAATACTGGAGCAAATTGCCCAGCAAATGCAGGCTAAAAAATTGCCCATGGTAGCTGACCTGCGGGACGAGTCGGACCATGAAAACCCCACTCGGCTGGTTATTATTCCGCGTTCCAACCGCGTTGATCTCGAGCAGTTGATGAGCCACCTGTTTGCCTCCACCGACCTGGAGAAGACTTTCCGGGTCAACCTCAATATGATCGGTATTGATGGTAAGCCCGAGGTGAAGCCGCTCAACCGTATTCTCACCGAGTGGCTGCAATTTCGCACCTCCACTACCCGCAGACGATTGCAACATCGACTGCAAAAAGTGGAAGAGCGCTTGCTGCGCCTAGCGGCATTGATGGTGGTCTATCTCAATATTGATGAAGTGATCCGCATTGTGCGCGAAGAAGAGCATCCCAAAGCGATGCTGATGGAACGTTTCGACCTGGTTGAGATGCAGGCGGAATATATTTTAGAGACCAAACTGCGCCAGTTGGCGCGGCTCGAAGAGGTAAAAATTCTCACCGAGCAAGATCAGCTGGCGGCGGAGAGAAGTTCTTTGCAGCAGTTGATCGAGTCACCGCGGCGGCTGAAGACCTTGGTGCGCAAAGAGTTGCTGGCGGTCGCCGAGGAGTTTGGCGATCCGCGTCGGTCGCCCATCGTCAGTCGTGATGATGCCCGAGCCTTTAGTGAAGAAGAGTTGATGCCGACCGAACCGGTTACCGTGGTACTGTCGGATAAGGGCTGGATTCGCGCCGCCAAGGGGCATGATATTGATCCGGACTCGCTCAGTTATAAGTCCGGTGACGGTTTTCATCTCGCCGCTAAGGGTAAATCTAATCAGTCGGTGGTGATACTCGATTCCAGCGGTCGTGCCTATACGCTGCCGGCCCATAGCCTGCCCTCGGCGAGAGGGCAGGGTGAACCTGTTACCGGTCGTATTAACGCTCCTTCGGGCGCTAGCTTTGATGGTCTGATGATCGGCAGCGAGAGTGACTTATTCTTATTAGCCTCTGATGCAGGTTACGGCTTTGTGGTTAGTTTGGGAGCACTACAGGCGAAAAACAAGGCGGGTAAGGCGGCGTTAACTGTTCCCAGCGGGGCCAAGGTGCTAGTGCCCGCGGCGATCACCGCGGCGGAAGACGGCTATGTGGTAGCGATCAGCAACGAGGGCAGAATGTTGCTGTTCCCGCTGGCGGAACTGCCGACTATGGCTCGCGGTAAAGGCAATAAAATTATTGGTATCCCACCCTCGCGGCTGCAGAACCGAGAGGAGTTTGTGGTGGCGGTGGCGGTGATTGCCGCGGTTGACTCGCTGCGACTGCACGCCGGTAAGCGCCATGTTACGCTGAAGTTTAGCGAGCTGGGCCACTACCGCGGCGAGCGCGGTAGACGCGGCCACAAGTTACCTCGAGGTTTCCAGAAGGTCGATAGTATTGAGGTGATAGCGCCCTAACAACGGCTGGCTGATGTTTATCGTTAGGCTTGTAGCACGGTGTCTAACTCAGTTGGCTACGCAATGTTGCCAGCTGTTGATCGAGTAGGTCTCGATAGGGATTTTGCAGTGCATCAATGCTGGCGCAGTGCGGATCAAGGGCTTGTGCCACGACTAACTGCTGCACGCTGGGGTGTTGCCAGAGGCTGTTGTCAGCAACCAAGGTAGCGCGGTTAATGCTGTTTGCCTGCGCCGATAGCTGCCGGCCTCGCTCCACACTATGGCGCATCGACAGCTGATAGCTCAGCGAGTCTTGGGTCTGACTGCGGTGGTCTAACAGCACACCGATACCTACTTGCATCGGCTTATTCGGCCCACTATCAGAAAATAGTTGCGACAGTAAATAAGCGCTGCACAGTGCCCGCAGAGAATAGTGTTGTTCATTGTTGGGGTAAAAGGTCAGGGTGAAGCTGTTGCTGTTGTCTATCGCCAGCTCGCCGTCGTAGAGTTTGCCGAGGGTAAGTAGTTGGCGATGACACCGGTCGAGTAGCCGCCGCACCGACTGCTGGCTGCGCTGCTGCTGTAGCGTCGGCAAATTATTGATATCGAAGTGTAATAGCGCATAGTCATCTCGTGGCGCCAGCGCCGGCAAGGTTTTTTCTTCGAGCTTGGGGCCAGTTAATATTTGTCCGGCCAGGCGGTACAGTTCGTCGCGGCCGCGATAGGCGATATGCACGCTACTGCCCGGACGCAGCGGTCTGCCGGCGATGGTGGTTAAGTCTTCAATGGCGGCGACTACATAGCGGGCCGGTGCCAAACCGACCCAATAGGCCAGTGCTGCCAGTAGTAGTCCCAGCGTTAGTAGTTGCCAAAGGGAGGAGCGGGCATCGCCGCGTAGCAGTTCTGGGTTGATGTTGATGACGGCGTAGCCGGCTAAGCTGTCTTGAAAACTGATCGATGCGGAGAACGCGCGGTCGGTGCTGCTGCGGTGCGGTGCGCCGGCCTCGGCGATGGCTTTGTTGGCGACGTCGTAGATAGCACTGTGCACGATAGCCGGGCTTTTGACTAAGTCGTTGAGCAGCGACTGCAGGCTGATTTTATCGCCCTGTACCAGTGGTGTACTGGCATCCCCGGCCAGTTTTTGTGCGAAGTTTTGCCCCAGTAATTCGGCGCTGTTAGCGATCAGCTGGCGCTGACTCTGATAGCTGGCCAAAGACAATATCAAACAGCCGGTCAGGCAGCATAGGGCGCATATTAGGGCGCTTTTTTTTGCCAGTGGCATAGTGAGAAAACGGGTAAACATAGCTTGTTGTAGATCTCGAGTGGCTGTTGTAAGGTCGGAGAAGTATAGAGCATCTCAGCTTGTTCGCACTGCAAATTCTGCGCTGCGGCCAGATTAGGTTTGGCCTGCAGAGTTGCCGGCGTTACAATAGCGGCAAAATCGGAGTTTGCAGTGAACGAAATCATTCTTATCAATATCGCCGGCGACGACAAGCCCGGCCTCACCTCCTCGGTCACCGATATTTTGGCCCGTTATGAGGTGAATATACTCGACATCGGTCAGTCGGTTATTCACAACACTTTATCGCTGGGTATATTGGTCGAAGTGCCGACTACGGCGGAGTCCTCGCCGATACTGAAAGACATTCTATTTCGCACCCACGAGCTGGGTTTGACCGTGCGTTTTTCGCCTATCGATGCCAATAATTACGAACACTGGGTCGAGGGTCAGGGTAAGCGGCGCTATATTATCACTCTGCTGGCGCGCAAAATCACTGCTGCCCATCTCGCCGCAGTGACCGAGGTGGTATCGCGCTATCAACTCAATATCGATCGTATCGATCGGCTCTCAGGAAGGGTGCCATTGGAGGGCGTCCACTCCCAAACCAAGGCCTGTGTAGAGTTTTCTGTGCGCGGTTCGGTCGATGATGTCGCCGATATGCGTACTGAACTGATGGCCTTGACCAGCGATTACACGATTGATATTGCCTTCCAAGAAGACAATATGTTTCGCCGTAACCGCCGGCTGGTGGTCTTCGATATGGATTCGACCCTGATCGAGGCGGAAGTGATCGACGAGCTGGCCAAAGCGGCGGGTGTCGGTGAGCAGGTGGCGGCGATTACCGAGCGAGCTATGTCTGGGGAGTTAGACTTTACCGAGAGCTTTAAAGCGCGGTTGGCCCTGCTAAAAGGCTTAGACGAGAATGTGCTGGAAGATATCGCCAGTAATTTGAAGCTGACTGAGGGCGCCGAAACATTGGTAGCTACCTTGAAACGGTTGGGTTACAAAACGGCCATACTCAGCGGCGGTTTTGACTATTTTGGCCGCTATCTACAGGCCAAACTCGGTATCGACTATGTCTTCGCCAACGAACTAGAAATAGAGCGCGGTAAAGTGACCGGCAATGTGGTGGGTGTGGTGGTCGACGGCGAGCGCAAGGCCGCACTGCTGCAAGATATCGCCCGCCGCGAACACATTTCCTTGGAGCAGTCGATCGCGGTGGGTGATGGTGCCAATGATTTGCCGATGCTGCGCATTGCCGGGTTGGGTATTGCCTTTCGGGCCAAGGCGATTGTTAAAAAGTCCGCCAGACAGTCTATTTCTACGCTGGGATTGGACGGTATCTTATACCTGTTGGGAATCAGTGACCGCTACTCCAACTGAGTTTAAGCAATATCGGTAAACTCATAACTCATTCGATTTGCCGCTACCGCCAGATAGCCGCCCTGAATATAATCGACCCCCATCTGCCAGAGCATAGCTAGCGCCGCGGCATTTTCGACGTCGCTTACAATAGCCTGTGACTGGTGCTCAAAAATGCTGCTGACCATAGCCTTGAGTATCGGGCTAGTGCTGTCACTGTCCAACTCCCTAGTATAGCGTCCGGAAATTTTAGCGAAGTCTGCGTCGATGTTTTTAAGGGTTTTTAATGGATCCTCCGACTGTCCGAAGCCATCGATAGACAATTTACAGCCCAGCGCTCTAATCGCTTGAGTAAAGGCGATAGCCGGTTTCAAGTAGTCAATAATAACGCGCTCGTCGAATTGGAAAATGATCGATTGCGGAGGAATGTCACCGGCTTTTAGCGCTACGCCTAGCCAGCTGATCAGCGACTTGTCCTGCAGTGCGTGGCTGGTCAAATTAATAAATAGGCGGGTGTCTGGGTCGAGTTCAATTTTCGCCGACAACTGCTTGCTCGCCTCCAAAATAACCCACCTATCGAATCGAGTGTTGGTGGTGCTAAATTTTATCGAGCTCAGAAATTCCGCCGCCGCTACCTGCTGGTCCTGCTCGTTGAGCATGCGGGTCTGCACTTCATAGTGATCGCCGCTGGTGCCGCGCAGGCTGACAACCGGTTGAAACTCCAGCGAAAAGCGATTGTGGTCGATGGCGTGTTCGAGAATCGCATCGAGTTCGTCGTCGCTCTTGCTATCGCCCAGCGGCTGTTGTTGATAGTGGGGCACAAATACACTGACACCGTTGCCGATGCCGTCGCTATTGGCCTCCCTGCGCACCGTCTCGGCGCCGCTAAAGGCACGGTTAATAAGGTTTTCGCTGGCCATAGGGTATTGATTGTCTAGTGCCAGCAAGCCGATGCTGACGGTGCACTGAATCGATTGACCATCAACCTCGATGATATGCTCCTCTACATCTCGACACAGTCCCTGGGCAAATACTGTGGCTTTTTGTTCCCCACTAGTGGGCAGTACTAGTGCCAGGCCGTCGTCACATACCCGGGCTAAGCTGTTTTTCTGCTCGCTGTAGTCGGCAATTAGCTGCGCTACATTGCGAACCACTTCCCGGCTCTGGTGAATACCTAAGCGGCTGCGCAGCTGCCCGAATCTGTCGATGCTAATAAACAGTAAACTGCCAATAAGAGTGCCGTCGGCGGCCTGTTTATGGAGTGTATACAGTTGTTCGCGAAATTCGCGGTCAGTGATCATGCCGGGCACTTCTGGTCCGCGCTGGTCAGAACTTCGGCGATCGTAGCTGACCTCGCGGGGCTCGCGAATACACATTTGGATACATTTTTCTTCGTCATATACCGCATTGCCCAAGATCATGGAGGACATGAATCGCTCGCCACTATGATTCAAACCGGCGAAGGGAACACTGCTTTCACTGTCGCTGTCACTGCGCGACTGCACTTTGATTAGGGTCTTTATTTTGTCTCGGTCAGTCTCGTCAATCAAATCGATAACCGGCAGGCAGTCTAGCTCTTCGGTGTCGGTGAAGCCAAAGCGAGTGCTGAAGAGGGTATTACAATTGATAATCATGCCGTCACTGATATAGGCAATGGCATCTTGCGATTGGGCCAATAGTTGAGCGCTGCGCCGTTCAGCGTTGGCCAATTTCTCTTCAATTAGGGCGTAGCGCCGCCGCTGTTCCAAATGTCCCAGCTCGCGCAATGAGGCGGTGATCAGGCGGTGATCATCGTCGCTGGCAACGACATCGCAGGCCCCCGCTGCCAGCGCAGTCTCGGCGCCTTGGTCGCGCAGCACAATGGCGGGAATATCAACTGCCATCTTGGCCAGTTGTTGCAGGCATTGATCGACGGCAATTTCAGGGTGTTGGTCATTGGCAATCAGCAGGTCCCAGTTGTGCTGCTCTAGCAATTGGTGCAGGTCCTCCGCCGACTTCGCCCGCTGCCCTCTAGCCACTCTGCCGGCGGCACGAAATAAGCTGATAACATGCTCGCTGTCGTTGTCGGAGCCGTTGATCAGGAGCAATTTAATGGTGGCTTTTATGGTCATAAAGGATATCGGCGTAGAGTTAAAAAAGTGGCTTTACGGTGCGCCTACAGCAGCGCCTGTTTGGTCTTGCGCGGGCCCGCAGATAGGATCCTGCCCACGACAATAACACCGCATTATGGTCAACATCGGTGTTATGTCATAGTGAAAAGTGTGATGTTGACCATATTCTTGAACAGTTTAGTTGATTGACGCTATAGCCACAGGGTGTCAAAGGCGTCGTCCCGCTGGTGTTGCGCAGGATCGTCACTGGGCTGCCGAGGTGTGACCTGGCCTACACCTCGCCGAGTGACCGTAAACAGTTGATAGGCACCCTGCTGGTTGAGTTTTTTGCCGAGATCGACTTGCACCTTTCTGCCGTGCTGATTGAGCATCACCCGCTGGCCCTCAACAAATGCAATAGTCGGCGTCAGCAGGCACGCCGGGCGCCCGACAGTGGCTAATTCCGGCAGTAACAATGCCCGCATATAGACGGCTTGGACGGCCTTTTTCTTAATCGGTCTGGCTGCATAGGGCACAGCGCTGGGGCTGATTAGCTGCAGGCCGAAGCGACTATTACTGACGCCGTGCTCGAGCCAGCGAATAACGGCGATATTCCAGGCTTGAGCATTACCGACATTGATACCCACAATGTCACCGGTTTTGAGTGCCACCGAGTTTTGCCGGGGCCACAACAGGCAAAAGCCCTGGGCGCTGGTGTTGATACTGCCCAATCGGTGACGTTTGAATACCGAGGGCTGCTGCTGCGCAGGCGCCGTGTCTTGCAGTTGTTCATCGATCGGTTTCAACTCGATCTCAACTAGATCCGAGTGGTTTTGGTAACGGCTGCCGCTAATATTTTTACTGCGGCGTGCCGACTGCTGCACTTTGAGAAAGAGATTTTCTCGCTCCCCAGTAAAGATCTTGTCATCGCGCAGCTGCAATTGTTGTGCAAAGGGCTGTTCGCCACTGAGATAGTGGTGAACCGCGCTGAGTCCGACACACAGATCGAGGTCTTCTTGACCTTGGTGGCGCATAAAGTTGCGCGTGCTGATGCCACCCCAGCACAGCAGTAAATGCTTTAGTAGATCGGGTGACGTCAGCAGTTCGCTCTGCGGTTGGCGCAACTGCCCGCGCAGTTGCTCAGCCAGCGCCTCAGTGTCTAGGTCGAGCCAGTGGTGCTGGGGGTCACTCAATTGGCGATAGGCCGGCGGGCTGTCAGCCTGCGGATTTAGCGTGAACAGCGCTTTTTCGTCGCCAGTGGTAATACGGCAGTGCTTGGCGAAGCTGGTTAGCTGCTGATGCAGGCTAATAAAATCGTCTTGGCGCAGCTGGTTCGGCTTGGCGCAGGCGCATAACAGCGCGCCGATATAGACCATCTCTAGACAGCTGTGGCTGTCGTCCGCCGGCAGTAATCGGTGCAGCTGCTGTTGACGACCCATTGCATACAGCTGATGCAGTGTCAGCCAAGCGCCAGCAGGAGCAAGCTGGTAGCACTGCTGGTGTCGCTGTAGCATTAGTGTCAGTTCGCTGCAGGCACGGTGTAGCGAGAGCACTGCTAGGGCGGTATCCAAGGTTTGGGTGCCATCTAACGATAAGCTATGGGCTGCCACCAATTGGTAGCCGGTTGTCAGCTGCTGCGGAAGTGTCAGAATCAGCTGAGTTAGTTGTTGCACCGGTGCTGAGGACTGCTTGTTGAACCGGCTAGTCAGCGCTGTCGATACCCGCTGTACCGTTCTGCGCAGTTGTTCTAACAAGGCCATGCGGGGTCCGGGCGACAAATGGACCTGATGGAGCTCTGCTAAGGCATCGTGTAATTGCCGGCCGGCCTGTTCCGGGTTAGCCAGTGGCAGCGTCTCCAGCCAGATCGCCAGTCCGGCCTCGGTGCAGGTGAAACAACAGCTGCTGTCGAGAGCTTGAATTGGCAGGGTCAGAAGAGTGCTGTTGTTGGCCATGGGTCACCAATAAAAAGCAGAGGTTGCCGGCGCGGCACCGGTAAGTAGTTAGCTTATTATAGTAGGTAATTCTAATAATACCTGCCGGTAGATCTATGTTAGTGCTTTCAACGCACCGGGATGAGGGTTTTGGAGCTGTGGTGTGGCAACTCTTGAACCAGTCGAGGAACTAAATAGCCCGGTGCGCTGGCCAGTAACTGTTGCACAATAACCCGTGCCCGGGGCTCATCGACAAAAAAGTGTGCCGCCCCGGCGACCTTGTCGAGCAGGTGCAAGTAGTAGGGCAATACACCGCAGGCAAACAGCCGCTCGCTCAGCGCCTTTAACGCGGCAGCGCTGTCGTTGACGCCGGCTAAAAGTACCGACTGATTGAGCAGAGTGACCCCCGCCTCACGCGCTGCCGCCAGCGATCGCTGCACTTGTCGATCTAACTCATTGGCGTGGTTGCTGTGAATGACTAATACCGGTTGCAGGCGTCCGCCTGTGAGCCAGGCTAGAGTCTGCTCGGTAATACGCTGGGGTATGACCACCGGCAGGCGACTGTGTACACGCAAAGTGGTGAGATGGGGAATATTTTGCAACTGGCCAACCAAGTCGGCTAGTAACTTGTCACTGGCGGCCAGGGGGTCGCCGCCGCTGAGTATCACTTCGTTAATACTGGGGTCGGCGGCGATGTATTCAAGCGTATCGGCCCACTGTCCCCGCCCCGGATTGTTGTCGTCATAGGGAAAGTGTCGACGAAAGCAGTAGCGGCAATTAATTGCACAGCCGCCACTGACAATCAGCAAGACTCGGCTTTGGTATTTATGAATGAGCCCCGGCAGCGGGTTGCTGCCGAGCTCTGCCAGCGGATCGTCGCTAAAACCGGGTTGAATTTCCAGCTCCCGAGCGACCGGCAAAACCTGCTGTAATAGCGGGTCATGCCAGTCACCTTTAGTCATACGGGCAATAAATGATCGTGGTACCCGCAGTGGAAAACTGTCGATGGCCGCCAGTGCTCCGGGCAGGGCTTCGATATCCAGCGACAGCAGTTCAAATAGCTCGCGGGGGTCTCTAACCACGTTGGCCAGAGCCTGTTGCCAGCTCTCATTACTGTCAGATGACTGACACAGTGGTTCGGTTTGCAGTATCATGGGGGTTTCTACTATTTAGCTGTCGATGATTAAAGAGGATTACCATGGCGACCTATTCTACCAACGAATTCAAAAATGGTCTTAAGTTAATGTTGGAGGGTGACCCCTGTAGCATTCTTGAGAACGAATTCGTTCGCCCCGGTAAGGGCCAAGCCTTTAGCCGAGTCAAATTTCGCAACCTGAGAACCGGTCGGGTATGGGAGCGCTCCTTTAAGTCAGGGGAGTCGCTTGAGGGCGCCGATGTGATGGAAACGGAAATGGAATATCTGTATTCCGACGGTGAGTTTTGGCATTTTATGGACCCCGACAGTTTTGAGCAATACCAAGGCGATGCCACTACCGTGGGCGAGAGTGGCAAGTGGCTCAAAGAGCAGGACCGCTGTGAGGTGACACTGTTCAACGGTTCGCCGCTAACAGTGGCAGTGGCCAATTTTGTCGAGTTGGAAGTGACCGAAACCGATCCGGGCCTCAAGGGTGATACCGCCCAGGGTGGCAGTAAGCCGGCGACCCTGCAAACCGGTGCCATGGTGCGGGTGCCATTATTTATGAACATCGGTGATGTTATTCGCATCGATACTCGCAGCGGTGAATATGTCAGCCGGGCCAAGAGCTAGGCCAGTGGGGCTGCTGGTCGGTTGTGCTTCGAGTGGAAACGGTGACTGAGTTATCGTGGCAGCCACGGGCGAGTGTTGCGGTGTTGCGACAGCGAGCGGCGATTAATGCTGCGATTCGCGAATTTTTTTGTTGCCGTGAGGTGCTGGAAGTAGAGACCCCGCTGCTGGGCCGCTACTCGGTTACCGACCCTCATATGAATGCTGTCAGCGCCGACAACCCGTTGTCGAGCGCTGAGGATTCAGTTAGCGCCCGCTACTTTTTACAAACCTCTCCTGAATACGCGATGAAACGCCTGTTGGCGGCGGGTAGCGGCGCTATTTTCCAGATCTGTAAAGCATTTCGGGCCGGTGAGTTGGGCTCGCGTCACAATCCCGAATTCACCTTGTTAGAGTGGTACCGCCCAGGTTTCGATCACCACGAGTTGATGACTGAGGTGGCGGCACTGATAGTGGCGCTTATCCCCGGCAGTCACTGCCGGCGCTGCAGTTATGCTGAGTTGTTTGAACAGCACTTTGCGCTCAACCCACACCGCGCGAGTTGTCACGAGTTGGAGCGTGTGGCCCGCCAACATGTGGACGTGCAGATGCACAGCGAAGACCGCGATGACTGGCTACATTTATTGATCGGTTCTATCGAGGGCCAGTTGGGTCACGGCGAGGCGCTATTTATTTACGACTATCCAGCCAGCCAGGCGGCACTGGCGAAGATTACCTACAATGCCAGCGGCGACCCAGTAGCTGAGCGCTTCGAGTTGTATGCCGGCGGTATCGAGCTGGCCAACGGCTACCACGAGTTAAGTGATGCCTCAGAATTACGTCAGCGGTTTACTCGCGATCGCCAATTGCGGGCACAGTTGGGGCGGGTCGATATTGATATTGACGAGTCGCTGATGGCGGCGATGGCCAGTGGTCTGCCCGCCAGCGCCGGCGTTGCGCTGGGCTTGGATCGGCTAATGATGCTCGCGCTGGGGCTGGGGCGTATCGAAGAAGTACTCAGCTTTAGTGCCGACAACGCTTAGTTCGGTGATCGCGAGCATCACCTTTTAGGCTATTTAAGCGCCGCTAGCTGTTTTCTTCCGGTCCCGCCTTGCGTACAATAATCCCACCTTAATCCTCGCAGTGGTCCTAGGGTTTGGAGAAACGGAACAACATAATGGCTCAACAAAACAGACAGTGTCCCAGCGGCATGCGTGAAATTACTTGCTGGCGATGGTCAACTCGCTAGTACTACCCGCCGGCGCCTGTTGATAATGCGGGCCCGGAGGTTCAATTTCCATACTGTTTACCGTTTCTCTTCAAACGAGCTCTAAGGACAAGTCCCATGGATTCCCAAACCTTTGCCGATTTGGCAGCGCAAGACTATAACTATATTCCGGTCACCCGCGATGTTTTGGCCGACCTCGATACGCCACTCAGTAGTTACCTCAAATTAGCTAGGGGCAAGTATTCTTATCTGTTCGAGTCGGTGCAGGGTGGAGAGAAATGGGGTCGTTATTCTATCATCGGGCTGCCCTGTCGCACGGTATTAAAAATCGAGGGTTATCAGGCCACTGTTGAAACCGACTCGGTGGTGGTTGAAAACCAGATCACCGAGGATCCGCTGGCTTTAGTGGAAGCTTTTCAGCAGCGCTACCGAGTGCCGCAGTTAGCCGACATGCCGGTTTTTCACGGCGGTTTGGTGGGCTATTTTGGCTACGATACGGTTCGTTATGTCGAGAAAAAACTGCAAAATTCGGCCCCGAAAGACGTTATCGGCACGCCAGATATTCTGTTAATGCTCTCTGACGAGGTGCTGGTCTTTGACAATTTGGCCGGCACCATCAAATTGGTAGTACACGCCGACCCCAGCGAGACCGACGCCTTTGAAAAAGCCCAGCAGCGCCTCGACGCGCTGTCCCAGCGGCTGCCGTTAGCCGCGCCGGCACTACCGCCGCTGGACCTGTCCGCAGGTGGTGCTGCGATTGCCGAGGGTGACTTTATTTCCAGCTTCGGGGAAAACAACTTCAAGCGTTCGGTCGATAAAATCAAAGAATACGTGCTTGCGGGTGACGCCATGCAGGTGGTTATTTCTCAGCGGTTGTCGATACCTTTTAGCGCCGAGCCGCTGAATTTGTACCGCGCGCTGCGCACCTTAAACCCCTCGCCGTATATGTACTTTCTCGACTTAGGTGACTTTCAGATCGTCGGCTCGTCACCAGAAATACTGGCCCGCTTGGAGGGCGACAAAGTGTATGTACGACCGATTGCTGGCACCCGGCGGCGCGGTCACGACCCAGCGGAGGATCTGGCGCTGGAGCGCGAGTTACTCGCTGACCCCAAGGAATTGGCAGAGCACCTTATGTTAATCGATCTGGGCCGCAACGATGCTGGCCGGGTCTGTGAGATAGGCACGGTGGAGTTAACTGACAAAATGGTGGTAGAGCGCTACTCCCATGTTATGCACATAGTGTCTAATGTGACTGGCACCTTAAAAGCCGGTAACACCGCAATGGATGTGCTGCGGGCGACACTGCCAGCGGGTACCCTCAGCGGCGCACCGAAAGTTCGCGCTATGGAAATTATCGATGAGCTAGAGCCAGTCAAACGCGGCGTCTATGGCGGCGCTGTTGGCTATTTGTCCTGGCACGGTAATATGGATACCGCCATCGCTATTCGCACCGCGGTTATCAAAGATCAACAGTTGCATGTTCAGGCTGGTGCCGGGGTGGTTGCCGATTCGCAGCCACGTTTGGAGTGGAAGGAAACGATGAACAAGGCCCGGGCCATCTTCAGTGCGGCGGCGATGGTGCAGCAGCGAGAGACCGGTAGCAATCAACCACCCGCTAAATCAGCTGCAAAACCGCTAGCAAAGGAGCAGAAGTAATGTTGTTAATGATTGATAATTATGACTCCTTCACCTATAACGTGGTGCAGTACCTGGGCGAGCTGAAAGCCGATGTCAAGGTGGTGCGCAACGATGAAATTAGTGTCGAGCAGATCCGCGAGTTGCAGCCAGAGAAAATCGTTATTTCACCGGGCCCTTGTACGCCCAACGAGGCCGGGATTTCGATGGCGGTGATTCGCAGCTTTGCCGGTAGCATACCGATCATGGGTATTTGCCTGGGGCATCAAAGTATTGGTCAGGTATTTGGTGGCGAAGTGGTGCGCGCACGGCATGTTATGCACGGTAAAACTTCGGCTATCTACCACCGCGGCGAAGGGGTTTTCAAAGCGTTGCGCAGCCCGTTTCAAGCGACGCGTTACCACTCATTAGTGGTCGCCAAAGACAGTTTGCCAGACTGCCTTGAAATCACCGCTTGGACGCAGACAGAGAGCGGCGAAGTCGATGAAATCATGGGGCTGCGGCACCGCTCTCTGGCAGTGGAGGGGGTGCAGTTTCATCCCGAGTCTATTTTGTCCGAGCACGGCCACGATTTGTTACGCAATTTTTTGACGCCTTAATTCGACTCCTTAAATAGTCACGGCTGTCGGTTTTTGCCGGTTCAGTTGTGACGCGCAAGGACTCGGCATCGCCCCGGTAGTGTGGCGACTTCAATAATCTTCGTCACGGGTAACGGTTGCCGCGACTTGGCATTAAAACCGGCCCTACAGGGTAGGAAAAATGACTATACAGCAAGCTATAAGCGAGTTGATTGAGGGGCGCTCACTCAGTGGTGAGCAAATGGTCGCGGTGATGCGTGAAATCATGACCGGCGCCTGCAGCGACGCGCAAATTGCCGGTTTTTTAGTGGCGTTGAGGATTAAGGGTGAGACCGTCGACGAAATCAGTAGCGCCGCGCGGGTAATGCGAGAGTTGGCGCTACCGGTGGTAGTTAGCGGTGATCACCTGGTCGATATCGTTGGCACCGGCGGCGACAGTTCCGGTATTTTTAACGTTAGCACCGCCAGCACTTTTGTCGCGGCGGCGGCGGGTTGTCAGGTGGCTAAACACGGCAATCGCTCAGTGAGTTCCAATAGTGGTGCCGCTGATTTGTTGGAGGCTGCCGGAGTGCGGCTCGATCTGGACCCGGTGCAGGTGGCCCGCTGCGTTGAGCAGCTGGGGGTGGGCTTTATGTTTGCCCAGAATCACCATGCGGCGATGCGTTTTGCGATCGGTCCGAGAAAAGAGTTAGCGACCCGCACCCTCTTCAATTTACTGGGCCCGATAACGAATCCCGCCGGGGTAAAAAATCAGTTGCTTGGTGTTTACAGCCACCAGTGGCTGCGACCTATCGCCGAGGTGCTGCGAGATCTAGGTAGTGACCATGTACTCGTGGTGCACTCGAAAGACGGTCTCGACGAAATCAGTATTGCCGATGAAACCTATGTTGCCGAATTGCGCGGTGGTGAAATTCATGAATACACGGTGACGCCTGAGCAGTTTGGGCTGCAGCGAGCACCCTTGGCTGGACTTAAAGTCGATGGTGCACAACAGAGTCTGGAGCTGATCAAGCAGCTGTTGGCGGGCACCGATAGTGCGGCGGCAGATATTGTTGCGCTCAATGCCGGCGCCGCTATTTATGTTGCCGGCGTTGCCTCGAGTTTGGCTGAGGGTGTAGTCATCGCTCAGGATGTGATGGCCAGTGGCACCGCCGGGGAAAAGTTAAAAGAAATGGCGCTGGTGACACAGGCGATGAAAGAGACGCAATAGCCGAACATTATCAATCAAATTAAACTGGATTGGCCGCAAGGGGAAATATGTGAGCAGCACTACACCGACTATTTTACGCAGTATCGTCGCTCGCAAGCGCGAGGAAGTGATAGAGCGTGCCAGCAAACAATCCATTAGTCAGCTGCAGGTGCTGGCAGCTCAACAAAGTGGCTGCCGGGGCTTTGTGCTGGCGATGCAAGCGAAACTTGCCGCTGGTCAATCTGCGGTTATAGCCGAGGCAAAAAAAGCATCCCCTAGCAAGGGGGTTATTCGCGCTCAGTTTGACCCGGCGGCAATCGCGCGCAGTTATGCCAGCGCCGGTGCTGCCTGTCTTTCGGTACTGACTGACCGAGATTTTTTCCAGGGCTCAGAACAGTATTTACAGCTCGCCCGTGCCGCCTGTGAATTACCGGTCATTCGCAAGGACTTTATTATCGACCCCTATCAGGTGGTGGAGGCGCGCTCGATCGGCGCGGATTGTATTTTGCTGATCGCTTCCTGCCTGCAAGATCAGCAGATGGCAGAGCTTAACGCCGCCGCCGCCGAGTTGGGTATGGACGTGCTAGTGGAAGTGCACGACCGGCAAGAGTTGGAGCGAGCGCTACCCTTGGGCACTACGCTAGTCGGTATTAATAACCGCAATCTCAATACCTTTGAGACCTCGCTGGAAACGACGTTTGAATTGCTCGATAGTATTCCACAGGATCGCATAGTGGTGACAGAGAGTGCCATTCACGGCCCTGAAGACGTTGCGGTCATGCGTGAGCGCGGAGTTAATGCTTTTTTGGTAGGGGAAGCGTTTATGCGTGCCGATAACCCCGGTGAGAAGCTGGCCTCGTTGTTTTACTGAGTACTGGCTGCGTTAGAAATTTCCCTGCGATTGACGTTTGAGTCACTCGATAATATCTCACAGGATCCTATAGTGGTGACAGAGAGTGCCTGCGGTCATGCGCGAGCGCGGGGTTAATGTTTCTTTAGTGGGGGAGGCGTTTATGCGTGCCGATAACCCCGGAGAGAAGCTGGCCTCGTTGTTTTACTGAGTACTGCCGGTGTTTGCCAGCAGTGCTCCGAGTCTAGGATTGTGGCTAGGTTTATGTCTAGGTAGTGAGCGCTGCTCAGCGCGTGCCGTAAATCACCATAGTCTTACCCTTGGCCTCCAGCAGGCCTTGCTCCTCTAGGGTTTTTAATACCCTGCCCACCATCTCTCTAGAGCAGCCGACGATACGACCGATCTCCTGACGAGTAATCTTAATTTGCATGCCGTCCGGATGGGTCATCGCGTCGGGTTGTTTACACAGATCGAGCAGCGTGCGAGCCACCCGGCCGGTGACATCGAGAAAAGCTAGATCGCCGACCTTGCGGGTGGTGGCGCGCAGGCTGGCTGCCATCTGGGTACTAACGGCTAATAAAAATTCCGGCTTACTGGCGCTCAGTTCGTGAAATTTGGCATAGGAAATTTCGGCGACATCACACTCGACCTTGGCTTTGACCCAGGCACTGCGCTGTTGCTGATTATCGAATAAGCCCATCTCACCAAAGAAATCGCCCTTGTTGAGATAGGCGACAATGATTTCTTTGCCATCATCGTCTTCAATCATTACTGTCACCGCTCCCTCGACAATATAATAGAGGGAGTCGCTGTCGTCGCCAGCGTATATCAGCGTGCTTTTTGCTGGGTACCGGCGGCGGTGACAGTGGCTCAGAAATTGCTCCACGTTTTTAATATGTGGACTCAGGGCTACACTAACCAATGAACGGTCTCCTTGCTGCTAATTATTTTTCAATGATAGATTATGGGTGCAAATGTTTATTTTTGCCAGTTTGATCACAGTACGCAAGCCAATTATATGGTTATGGCTTGCTGTTTGCTCTGCCGGTAAGCTTATAAATCCAGCTTGGGGCGTAAGCCTATAACTATAGTGGTAAGCCGGCGTATCAAAGGTTCATCAAAATGTTAGTGCCGCTATCTTTAATTTCAGCGTCTAATTTTAGGGTCTAATTTTAGGGTTAATGTTTAGTAGTGAATGAGCTGAAACCAGCTAAAAGCGCGGTCTATCTATTTATCGGTCTCAGTATGATTGTGGTGGTAGTCCCTGTATTATTGTATCTTTACTTACCGAATAGGACTAACGATGCTTAAATTATACGGTTTTACCCTCAGCAATTATTTCAACATGGTCAAGATGGCGCTGCTTGAAAAAGGCTTAGACTTTGAGTTTGTTGATGTTAAACCCAACCAGGACGCGGAGTTTTTGGCCAAGAGCCCAATGGGTAAGGTGCCGTGTCTGGAAACTGAGCAGGGCTTTATCAGTGAGACTGATGTTATTTTTGATTACCTCGAAGATTTGGATAACAGTACCGCATTGATGCCCGCCGATGCTTACGGCCGTGCTAAGGTGCGAGAGCTGATTAAAGAGATTGAACTGTATATTGAACTGCCGGCGAGAACCTGTTTTGCTGAGGCTTTTTTTGGCGGCAGCGTTACCGATGAGGTCAAAGACAAAGCGCGGGCTGATTTGACCAAGGGCATGGATTGTCTACGCCGTCGCGGTTCGTTTTCGCCCTATGTGGCCGGCGATCAGTTTAGCTATGCCGATATTATGTTTATGTATTCGATCAGCTTAGCTGGCGCCTGTGGCAAACGGGTACTGGGTATGGATCTACTGGCCGACTTCCCCGAGGCAAAAGCCTTGAAAGATCTGCTGGCTACTCGGCCCTCGGCACAGCAGATCGCCGCAGACCAAAAAGGCTAGTAATAGCGTAATAACCGGCCAAAGTGTCAGCCGGCGTGATCGCCGGTTTTTATTCGACTACAAGAGTGAACTGCAGTAATGAAAGCAACGGTTAAATGGGTAGATGGGGTTAGTTTTTCAGCGCGCTCGGAAACCGGACATACCGTGGTTATGGACGGTCCCGCCGATACCGGTGGGCGCGACTTGGGCCCTCGGCCGATGGAAATGCTGTTAATGGGCATGGGCGGCTGCGCCTCTTTTGATGTGATGGGTATGTTGCGTAAATCTAGGCAACAGGTTAGCAGTTGCGTGGTCGAGTTAGACGCTGAGCGGGTAGATGCAGTGCCAGCGGTGTTCAGCAAGATCCATATGAAATTTGTGGTTACTGGAACGCAGTTAAAAGAGAGTCAGGTAAAACGTGCGGTGAGCCTGTCGGCGGAGAAATATTGCTCGGCATCGATAATGATGGAGGCGGCAGGGGTAGCGGTAACTCATAGCTACGAGATAGCCGAACAAGACTAAAGCTCGTCACTGGTCATAATCGACACCGATAAAAAAGGGCTGCGCCATAACGGCGCGGCCCTTTTTTATCGGTGCTAATTAGCTTGGCAGTACTAAGGCGGCGAACTGTATAGGTCGCGCTGAGTAAAAGACATAGTCATACCGTGTTGGTCGAGTGCCGGTTCAACCGCTTTCACAGTATGAAAATAGAGCGGCCAGCCATCGTCACAATGACAACAGCGGCGCAGCCCTACATTGACGGTGCTGTTGGCTTGGGAGCAGACAAAAATATCGACACCGAGGTCTTTGAGTGCGCGCACCGGTATCGAGAAATACCTGTAACCGTTTTTTGGCGTCAATAATATTGTCGCCGCCGCTAATGCCAAAAGTCATATCGATAGGCCAGTAGTTTCGCCAATAACATGGTTAACGCGGCCAGCGGTGAATACGCTATTGGCGAGATAACCTTATATACCTGTGCAGAACAAGGCTTTGCAGAGTCCGGCTGAGACCGGTTTTGATTGCAGTGCAGACACTGGCCGCTCACCGGCCCCAATTTAAATCTGCCTGAATACCCCGAGTTTAGGCTACTCGAAAACGCTCATGCTAAAACGAATCAACCGCTGCCAGAGGTCAACTATTAGCTTGCTGCTAGTTGCCGGTCGCTGCTAGCCGAGGCTGTATATAAAGAAGACTTGCGCTACCAGCTAGGATATACTCCCCCGCGAAAACCTAAGGGGTGGCAATGCCTGAGATGTATCGAGATCACTTGCGATCGAATACAAACCCTTGAACCTGATCCGGTTAATACCGGCGTAGGAATAGGTCTGTGTTCGCACCTCTTCGCATCGCCCCACCGGGTCTCTTTCATTTATATTCCGAGAGAGAACCAACATGACTATCCGCACTAGTACCAGCTGTATTACCCACCAGCCAAGACGGCGCATCGCCGCCACCATTATAGCCACCGTGCTCGCCACTGCGGCCCAAAGTGAAGGGGCTGGCATCGAAGAAATTATTGTCAGCGCCGACTTCCGGCCGCATAGTTTGCAGACCACCGCTGCCAGTTTGTCAGTGATTACGGCGGACTCCATCGCCCAGCGCGGTGCCCAGCATGTAGAAGACATTCTTGCTATGGCTGCCAATGTCAATATCGCTAGTGGTTCCTCCCGCGCTCGATATTTTCAGATCCGAGGCATTGGTGAGCGCAGCCAATTTTCCCAGCCAATTAATCCATCAGTGGGAGTAATCATCGACGATGTCGATTTTAGTGGCATTGCCACTGCAGCGACGCTGTTTGATGTCGAGCAGGTCGAGGTTTTGCGTGGTCCCCAAGGCACCCGCTATGGCGCCAATGCGCTGGCGGGGCTGATTAATATTCGCAGCAAAGCGCCGGTGGCAGAGCTCGGGGCGCAACTGGCGGTCAGTACCTCCAGCTACGGCACGCGCAGTGTCGGTGCGGTGGTCAATGTGCCGCTCTCCGATGTGCTCAGCGCGCGTCTGGCGGTTCAGCAATACCAGTCCGATGGCTTTATTAAAAACCGCTTCCTGGGCGTTGATGACACTAACGACCGCGACGAGCTCAGTTCGCGACTCAGCATTCGCTGGACCGCCAGCGAGCAGTTACAGTTGGATATCAGTGCCAGTTATATCGATATCGACAACGGTTACGATGCTTTTTCTTTAGACAATAATCGCAATACCTTGTCCGACCAGCCCGGGGTCGACACCCAGCGCAGCGACGCACTGTCGGTTCGCGCCAGCTATGAATTGAGCGCAGCGGTAGAGCTAGAGGCGATTGTCAGCTACTCACAATCAGAGTCAGAATACGCCTACGACGAAGACTGGGCCTATGTTGGCATAACCGGTTGTCAGAGCGACTACTCTTTTTGTGAGTACAGTTCTTATGACCAATACCTGCGCGGCAGTGATCGCAGCAGTATTGAATTCAGAGCGCTGTCCGGTAGCGAGGGCAAGCTCTTTGGCGACAGCACCGACTGGGTAGTGGGGTTTTATCAGGCGAGCAATGACAGCGATTTAACCCGCAATTACACCTACAGTGCTGCCCCTCTGGTTAGCGACTACAATACCGACAATACCGCGGTTTACGGGCAGCTTGAATGGCAGCTCAACGAGCGTGCTACGCTGGTGACGGGACTGCGTTTTGAACAGTGGCAGGCCGACTACCAAGACAGTAACGCACTACAAATTGATCACGATGAAGACCTAGTGGGTGGAAAAGTTGCCCTGGAGCTGGTGCTCAGTGAACAGCACTTGGCCTATGTAGCGCTGGCCAAAGGCTATAAGGCCGGTGGCGTTAACACCAACGATGCACTGCCCAGTGCCGAGCGCAGCTTCGATACTGAATACCTGTGGAATTTTGAAACAGGGCTTAACTCGCAGTGGCTGAACAATGCTTTGCACAGCCGTTTATCGGTGTTTTATACCCAGCGCCGAGATCAGCAAGTGAAGGGTTCTTTTATCATTCTGCGTGAGGACCGGGGCCCACAGTTTGTTGACTACATCGCTAACGCCGCTGATGGCAACAACTATGGTCTTGAGGCTGAGCTTGACTGGCAGGTCAGTGAGCAGTGGCAACTGTTTGGCTCGCTGGGTTTACTGGCAACCGAGATTGAAGACTATATCAACCCCGAGGGTTTTGATGTGTCGGGACGCGACCAGGCCCACGCCCCGGGCTATCAGTTTAATCTCGGTACCGTGTTTACCTTCGATCAGTATTGGTCGGCGCGGCTAGAGTTAGAGGGACGTGACTCCTTTTACTTTTCCAATCGACACGATTCACAGTCGGCGTCTTATGCGCTGGTCAATGCCCGTATAGGTTACCAAGCTGAGCGATGGGATATTGCCCTGTGGGGGCGTAATCTAGGTGATCGCGACTATCAAACTAGAGGTTTCGCGTTTGCCAACGACCCTCGCAATGATTATTCGGTCGGCGGTTACCAGCAGCTTGGCGAGCCCCGGGTAGTGGGCTTATCGGCTAACTACCGGTTTTAGTCGCGGGGCACAAAGCCCGGGCGTTTACCAACGGCGGCGCAAGTCGCCGCTATCAAATGGATTAATGAGGTGCCAGAGCATGCAATTATCGGTAGAAGTGAGTATGTATCCCTTAAAAGATGAATACATCAGTACTATTCAAAGCTTTATTGACCGGGTCAATAAGCATCCGGGGCTGAAGGTAATCACCAACGTAATGAGTACCCAGCTGTTTGGTGACTACGACACCGTGATGGATACGCTGCGCGAGGAGATGCGCTATGCTTTTGAGCAGCACGGCCGGGCCATCTTTGTGTGTAAGTTTATTGACAGCGATTTAAGTGCTGGCCAATAACACTATTACTACGATTTAGCATTAGCACAGGCGAACTTGACAATGGCGCAGTCCCCCGCAGTAGAATCCAGTAGCGATGTAGGCCAATTGATTGAGCTGGCCTACAGTGCTATGTCTGGCTGGGAGTTGGTGGCGGTGGTGCTGGCACTGGCCTATTTGCTACTGGTGATGCGCCAGCGCATCGAGTGTTGGTATGCGGCCTTTATCAGTACCGGTATTTATATTTTTCTTTTTTGGGACGCGAATCTGCTAATGGAGTCAGCTCTGCAGATTTATTATCTGCTGATGGCCGTGTACGGCTGGTATCAGTGGCGAGGTCCCGGGCAAACCCAAGCCAATATTCCGATTCGGCGCTGGTCGCTCGCTCAGCACAGTCGCGCTGTGGTATTGGTGTTGGTATTGACGCTGCTGTCGGGTTACCTACTACAGCAAAATAGCAGTGCCGCCTGGCCCTATGTCGACTCTTTTACCACTTGGGCCAGTGTGGTTACCACCTATATGGTGGCCAAAAAAGTACTGGAAAACTGGCTGTATTGGTTACTGATTGATGCGGTGTCGATGGTGCTCTATGTCGACAGAGGGCTCTACTTAACCGCGTTGCTGTTCGGCTTGTATCTGATCATCGTGTGTTTTGGCTATCGGCAGTGGCGGCGTAACTACCGCCAGCAACTATCCGCCTCGGCGTTGTGAATGAAGCTGCGCTAGAGGCCATCGTCGCCGACTGGGAACCATGGGCTCAAGCTGCGCCAAAGATCATCGGCCCACTTAGTGGTGGTCTTAGTAATAGCAGTGTATTGCTGCAAATTGCCGAGCAGCGCTATGTGCTGCGACTCAACGGTGAGGGTTTAGCGATTGATCGCAGGCAGGAGAGGGCCGCCCAGACGATCGCTGCACAGCACCGACTGGCGCCGGCATTACTGTATCAGGACCCGGGCCTAAAATTTCAAGTCAGTGAATATGTGGTGGGGCGCAGCTGGACCCAGGCAGATATTAACAATCCTCTGCAGTTGTCAAAATTAGCTGGTTTGCTGGCGCACATTCACTGCTTGCCAGCCATCGAGGGGCGTCTGGATATTGCCGCTAAGATAAACCGTTACCAACAACAGCGGCGTTATTTCAGCGCTGCATTGGCGCAGCTTGAACCGGCACTTAACATCATCGTCGAGCAGTTGTACCTTGCGCCGGTGCCCTGTTGTCTTTGTCACGGTGACTTATTAGCGGCCAACATTGTTGAGAGCGAGGGGCGCTTGTGGGCGCTTGACTGGGAGTACGCGGCAATGAGCAGCCCGCACTTTGATCTGGCTGTGGTATTGGCTGGGCAGAAT
Organism: Paraglaciecola psychrophila; assembly: GCA_047623385.1. Lineage (GTDB taxonomy): Bacteria > Pseudomonadota > Gammaproteobacteria > Pseudomonadales > Dasaniaceae > Oceanicoccus. Next base: position 11,656 of record JBLHLU010000005.1, on the reverse strand, counting down.
TTTGACCCGAACCTAGTCACGGCTTTTATCGAGCAATACCAAATGCTGCGCCCGCGCTCGTCAATAGCAAGCGTTAGCTTGCAGCAGTGGCGCATCGCTTACCTCTATCTTGATTGTTTGTGGTACGCATTGCAGGGCGACGATGCGGCTACCGGGGAAGCCGTGGAGCAAAAGGTGAAACAGTTGCAGGCAATGCTAAAGCATTAAGCCCCTGTTGCGGTAAACCCGCATCGAGCTTGGCTAATGTCGACTTAGTCCTGCACCGAGGCAGATTAGCGCCGAGTTAGCCCAGCGCCGAGGTTGATCAGCAGCGAGCTAAAAAGTATCGGCTGCGGCCCGATTGCTCAGTCGATTAAGGGGTTTAATGCCCTTCGATGTATCGGCGGGGTTAAGCGTTGCTCGGTGCAAACATAATAATGGCCATACCTAAAAGTGCCAGCCCGGCACCGCTGATGTCCCAGAGGCTAGGTTTGATACCATCGACGGTCCACAGCCAGATCAACGCAGCAACAATATAGACGCCGCCGTAAGCGGCATAGACTCTGCCGGCAGCGGTGGGGTGTAAGGTCAACAGCCAAGCGAACAACGACAGGCAGACCGCTGCGGGAATCAACAGTAATATACTCTTGTCTTGCTTCAGCCAAAGATAGGGCAGGTAGCAGCCGAGGATCTCTGCAAAGGCGGTTATCGAAAAAAGCGCGACGGTTTTTAGTTCAAACATAATCTCGATTCTATGTTGAGTGCATAAACTTTACCGCGCACTGTGGCTATTAGCGCGATAAACGATTGCCTATTATAGTTTATTGGCGCCATCGAAAATGGCCATTAGTGATTAATGTGAGAGTATTTCTTGGCATGATAGGTAGCAGAAAAGTGACCTCCATCGATGGCCTAAGCGCCTGTAACCGGGCCTGTCTCGAGCAGAGCCGCACCGCCCTCAATGGTTTATGGTTAGTCGGCTTCGCTGAGTACGCCGATCACCTCGGGTGTTATTGAGGTGAGCCGTTAATCGGTGATTATTACCTCAACAGCGACGCGTTGCTTAAGACAGTAACCGGGGCCTTTGTTAGCACGGCAGAGCCGAGTTATTGGTCTTTGTGTCTCGATCATTGCAAGTATTTTGCGATCAACGTGCTGATGTATCAATGGCGCCACCATTTCAGCAGCAGTCGTTAATATGAAATGGTTGTTTTGCTACCGGGGCTTCACCGCAAAGAATGTGCAGCAGGCTAACTTTTCTGATCAGTTCGGCGCTGTTGGACAAAGTCTGGAGTGTGCGGTCGGTGACCCTCTGGCAAGCTATTGATTGAGCTACGCAGCTCAGCAATAGCAAAAATAATTAAGCTACCACTGTTCGGCTCTCAGGGTTTGAACAGTTGATGGTGGCCAGCAGTTTGTCGATTGCGAGTAGCTTAGGTCTTGTGGTAGATTATCGAACGGCGAATATACGGATCATTGCGTTGCGTTTTCTAAGCATGAATCCTGCTGGTTATGTCTACTGCAGTTTGGCACGGTGGCAACATCGATACGGCTAAGAAAATACCTTCAATGTTCCCATTTATCCAACCCCGGTCAGCAGCGTCTTAGGGACACATTAAGCCCGCTAGCGAAGGCTGTTAGTTGTGGATACCATTGCTGCAAACGGCTGTTTGTCGAGAATGCGTTTGGTTGAAGTGCTTGATGCTAGGTCGATGATGTGATGCGACTGCGGTGCGCGCCAAGGAGCTAAGCTGAGTTCGCTAACCAACAAGTTATCGATACCCGGGATAGCTGCCAGAGCTAGCGGCGCCAAGCAATATTTTCAGTGGCAATATGACTGCCTATCGAACTTGCCAATTGGCTACAATATTGCTCACCAATAAAGAACAAAAACACGAAATGTAGAGGAATACTCAATGTCGGCACAACCTAACAAGAACGATCACCAGCATGTTGAAGTTGCCATTGTCGGTAGTGGCTTTTCCGGATTACTTTGTGCCAGCTATCTGAAAGACGCAGCCATTGAAGACTTCTGCCTGTTCGAAATGACACCTTCTGTCGGCGGGGTTTGGAGTCATGGTGGGGTTGGCTCGTACCCCGGCGCAGCCTGTGACGTGCCGGCTTATACCTACTTACCGCTGCTTGATAGAACCGGGTTTATTCCCTCAAAAAAATACGTGAGTCAGTCTGAAATTGCAGGTTATGCTGAAATGCTCACTGATTTTATTGGCGTTAGAGATAACATCCAGTTTAACCGCAAGGTCACAGAGCTCAGATATATTGGCGATGGCGACAAAGCCTGGGCAGTAACCACCGTTGATACCACTACCGGTGGTGATGAAAAAACCACTACCGCGCAGCACGTTGTATCGGCCAATGGCCCGCTTTCAAGTCCTCGTATGCCTGAGATTGACGGCATGAAGGCGTTCAAGGGCGAAAGCTTCCACACTGCTCAGTGGGACAAAAACGCATCGCTAAAGGGTAAAAAAGTGGCGGTGGTAGGTACCGGCGCTTCAGCGGCACAGGTGATTGTGGCGATTGCCGATGATGTTGAGCACTTGACCGTTTTCCAAAGGACACCAACTTGGTGCCTACCCCGGGATGACGAACCGACCCCGCCAGAAATAATTGAACGGTTTAAGGCTGGCGGCTATAGTGAAAAGCTGCGTCAAGTGGCTTGGCGTGAGGGCGAATCAACCCAAGATACAGGTTTTACCTTTGAGGCGCTGCATGATGTCGCTCAAAACGATGCCATTTGTGACGGTTTACGCGCCGCTATTAAAGAGGATATTAAAGACCCCGAGTTGTTGAAACTGCTGACGCCGGATTATCCCTTTTTCTGTAAACGTGCACTATTTATCGACGACTATTACACGACCTACAATAAATCTAATGTGACGCTGGTGCACGATAGCGGCGGTGTGGTGGCGGTTAACGAAACAGGGCTGGAGACTGCCGGTGGTGAGTGTTATGACTTTGATGTGATTATTTATGCCACCGGTTTTGATAGTAACTTTATCCCGTTTCCAATTTTCGGTCGCGATGGTGTTAGCCTTGCCGAGAAATTTGGCGCTAACGAATCGAATAAATTTCAAATGGTGCGACCACATTCGCTGTGGGGTATTCATGTCGATGAGATGCCTAACTTTTACATGATGATTGGCCCACAGAGTTTGAACCCAGTGACTAACGTGACTTTGTTGTGCGAAGAGCAGGCTAAATACATCGCCAACTTGCTGGCGGATATGAAGTCCAAAGGCAGTGGTACAGTCGAGCCCACTACACAGGCTGTTGATCAGTGGACAGGTCTGTGTGAAGTATCCTCTGAGGGTAAAGTTTGGCTGCGTTGTAATAATTGGTATATGAAGACGACCAAGACAGATGCGGCGGCCAGTCGTGAGCAAGCATCGGGTATGTGGATGGAGTCCTATGCCGAATACCTGCAGCACGTGCTCGGCGAAAAAGGCGGGGCGCGGGACCAGTTATTAAATTATAGCTAGGGTCACTATTGTCCAGCACCCAGCACAGCAAAAGATTTACAAAAAACGAGCCCTTAAAACGGCTCGTTTTTTGTATCTACATAGGATAAATTGTTGGAGTAAATGCACTCGAATGAGAGTGTTGCTGGCGCTTATTTTCATTGCCAGTCAATTGAGTAGAGCTTTGACAAAGGGTTATCTATGATTGGTATGCTTACACTAGACGAATTAAAACAAGAAGTGTTGTTAGGCACTATCGATACAGTGCTGGTATGCCAAGTTGATATGCAGGGGCGATTGATGGGTAAGCGTTTTCATGCCCAGTTCTTTGTCGACAGCGCTTGGCGAGAAACCCATTGTTGTAATTACTTGTTAGCGAACGACATGGAGATGGAAACTGTCGCAGGTTATCAGTCGACTAGCTGGGAGGCGGGCTATGGCGATTATGTGATGAAACCGGATTTGACCACGCTGCGCCGAACACCTTGGTTAGAGGGTACCGCGCTAGTGTTGTGTGACATGCTCGATCACAAAACGCATAAGCCAGTGCCACATTCTCCTCGTGCTATTTTACAAAAGCAAATTGCGCGATTACAGGCGCTCGGTATGAAGCCGCTAATGGCCAGTGAGTTAGAGTACTATTTATTTAATGAAAGTTTTGCAGCGGCACAGCATAAGGGTTATCGCAATATGACTACTGCCAGTGCTTATAACGAGGACTACCATATATTGCAGACCACAAAAGAAGAAGAGGTGGTGCGCGCTATTCGCAATGGTCTTTATGGCGCAGGTATTCCCGTTGAATGTTCAAAGGGCGAAGCCTCCGCCGGGCAAGGCGAAATTAATGTTAACTATGACCAGGCATTACTGACCGCCGATCGTCATTCAATTACCAAAAATGCTTGTAAAGAAATTGCCTGGGCCAAGGGGCGCTCGCTCACATTTATGGCGAAGTGGTCTTACGACCATGCCGGTAATTCATCGCACGTGCACCAGTCTCTGTGGAGTATGGACGGTAAAAACGCGTTGTTTTACGACCCCGATAAGCGCCACGGTATGTCAGATATTATGTCTCAGTACTTGGCCGGGTTGCTCGCCCACGCCAGTGAAATTACCTATTTTCTGGCACCGTACATCAACTCCTATAAACGTTTTGCCGAAGGGACCTTCGCACCGACTAAAGCGGTTTGGAGTTTGGATAATCGCACTGCAGGGTATCGTTTATGCGGTGACAATAGTGCGGGCATTCGAATTGAGTGTCGGGTTGGTGGTGGCGATTTAAATCCCTATTTGGCTTTTGCGGCACTACTCGCAGCGGGAATAGACGGCATCGAAAATAAGCTAGAGCTGGAGCCTGAGTTCAAAGGCAACGCCTACCAAGGTGACAGTCTGCGTGAAATTCCTACTACCCTAAGAGCTGCTACTGTCGCCCTAGATCAATCGACATTTTTGCGCCGGGCAATGGGTGATGAGGTTATTGATCATTATGTACATGCTGCAAAATACGAGCAATTTGAATATGATCGCCGAGTGACGGATTGGGAAGTTGCGCGGGGTTTTGAGCGCTCTTAACCGAAGTAAAACGGCACCCAAAAGTGTATAGGTTCAAAACAGTCGCCCTGGCCGCAGCATAAGTATTCACTAACAGCTGTGCTAAATATTGATGGGGCAATACTGCAGCGGTTGCAGCCTCAATCTGGTGCCCAACAGGGTATTAAAAATGCGACCTTAGCGATGGATGAGAGCGATAACTCGATGAAGGCAAACTGGAACTATCCCACAGCCATACGCGTTGGCGCCGGGCGAGTAAACGAGCTCGCCGCGGCATGTACCGAAATGGGCATGAAATCGCCGTTACTGATAACCGATCCGGATCTCGCCGCTTTAGCTATGGTGCGCGACATCGTGGTCAGTTGTCAGCAGGCGGGCCTGGCGGTCGCGGTATTTTGTGATATCAAGTCTAATCCAACGGGCACTAACGTCGACAACGGTATCGCCGCTTACCGTGCCGGTTACCACGATGGGGTGATCGCAGTGGGCGGCGGTAGTAGTCTCGATGCCGCTAAAGCGGTCGCGGTGGCAGCGCATCAAAGTTGCTCGTTGTGGGATCTAGAAGATGTGGGCGACAACTGGCTAAACGCTAGCCCTGAAAAAATCGCGGCTATTATTGCCGTGCCGACCACCGCCGGTACCGGTTCAGAAGTAGGCCGCGCAGCGGTGATTATTAATGAGTTAGAGCATAAAAAAGCGATTATCTTTCATCCTAAAATGTTGCCGGCTTTGGTTATTCTCGACCCGGTACTCACTGTGGGGTTACCCGCTGGGCTGACTGCCGCCACCGGTATGGATGCGCTTTCGCATAATTTGGAGGCCTTTTGTGCAAGCGGCTATCACCCAATGGCCGCAGGTATCGCGATTGAAGCGATTCGACTTATTAAGCGTTTTCTACCGACAGCGGTGGCCAACGGCTGTAACATCGAAGCGCGTACACAAATGTTAGTCGCTTCGGCAATGGGTGCTACCGCGTTCCAGCGCGGGCTCGGTGCCATGCACGCCTTGGCCCATCCGCTGGGTGCTGTCTATGACGCGCATCACGGCATGCTTAACGCAATCTTGATGCCCTATGTGTTGAAGGCGAATCGGCCTGCTATCGAAGAGCCGCTGTCACGGTTGGCACGCTACCTTGAGCTGGACCCTAGTTTTGATGCGTTTATGGAATGGCTGTTAGCACTACGTAAAGAGATCGGAATTCATCATCAGCTGTCAGCCATTATTGCCGACGATTCTCGGTTGTCAGAAATTGGCGAGATGGCGGTACGCGATAGTGCCGCGGCTACTAACCCGATCTTGCACGATGCCCAGGCCTATACCAACATTGCCAATAATGCCTTTCATGGAATACTGTAATGTTGCCCCTGAAAAGTACAGGAAGCCGGAGAACTTGACGGCACGGTGTCGGCGGGCCTGCCGCCCAGTTAGCTGCGTGCTGATGTGCCGCAAGGTGATGCCGAGGTAAGCACGCGGCTAGAAAAGGGTAACGAATTTTTTCGAATCCGGCGCCGCTGCGGTTACAATAGCGCGCTGTCATAATTAGCTTATAAACTTATTTACCCCTGCAAAAGGAAATCGATGTGGAACCGAGAATATCTATCATTACGTTGGCTGTTGCCGATCTGGCAAAATCAACGGCATTTTATCAGCAGGGACTGTCGCTGGAGCGGGTAAACGAGATGGAGGCGATCACCTTATTTAAGATGGGCGGCACCATTCTTGGCCTTTACCCCCGGGACAAGTTAGCCGAGGATATAGGTATTCCCGATGGCGAGATCAATTTCCCCTCGATGACCTTGTGCCATAACGTCGAGTCGCCAGAGGCGGTAGAGGCGCTGATTGAGATTGCGGTAGCTGCCGGTGCTACCTTGGTTAAGCCGCCGCACAAGGCATTTTGGGGCGGTTACTCGGGTTATTTTTCCGATCTCGATGGTCACTTCTGGGAGATCGCGTGGAATCCGCATTTGTAGTGACCACATAGTCCGTGGCGTCTGGTTACAGCTCGCTACTGCGCGCTGCCATTGAGTGGATACCACAGCGAATCCGCAGCAGCCCCTGGTCGCTGATCGCCGCCGCGGTGCTGTCTTGCTTGCTGTTTGTCGATATCCCCTTCGAGGACAGCTACCGCTCGCTCAATGCCTTTTGGAACCTCGGCCATATTCCGCTATTCGCGCTCTTTGCCCGGCTATTTTTTGTTGACAACCGAGCGCTGCAGCACTACACGATGGCGCAGCGATTGGCTGCCTGTGTACTGGCTAGTGCCGTGCTCGGCGCGCTGGTGGAGCTATTGCAATACGGCTTGGCTCGCAATATGGACCTAGCTGATGTCTACCGCGATGTGTTGGGGGCGCTGCTCGGTTTTATTTTTTCTCCGTTGGGTATTAGCGCCATTAAGGCGGGTTTAATGCGGGCGGGCGTTGCCCTATTGCTGCTGTTTCAGCTGCAGCCTTTGGCGGCGGCGCTGGTCGACGAACAGCGCGCGCGCAGCGCATTCCCGCTGCTGTCAGGCTTTGAAATGCAGGCTGAATTGGGTCGCTGGCGCAGTGGCGAGAACCAACGCCTGAGCGCCGATCAGGTTTATTCAGGAAATAGCTCACTGCGCTTTACCACCGATACACAATCCTATTCGGGCATTAGCCTGGCTTATTTCCCCGGTAATTGGTCGGCTTATCAGCAGCTGTCGCTGGCTGTTTATTCAGAGCAAGAGGGGCTGGTGATGACTCTGCGCATACACGATAGCCAGCACTTGCAGGGCCCTCAGCGCTACCAAGATCGCTTTAATCGCAGTTTCACTCTCAACCAAGGTTGGAATCAATTAACTGTGCCGCTGACCGAGGTCGCTGCAGCGCCGCTGGACCGGCGGTTAGATCTGCAGCAGGTTGCCGGCCTAGGGTTATTTGTCGTGCGCCAGCGGCTGGCCAGAACGTTTTACCTAGACCAAGTGCAATTGTTGCGATAATGGATACAGTTACAGGCAGTACGCTGGCACACTGAATATCAGCTACAGCACAAAACTTTGCAACAGACCCAGTACACTGACCAGTAGCAGCACAGTGCCGAGCAGGCGGTAAAATACCGCTGACTCTGCCAGCAATAGCTTATCGTGCAGGCGCAGCCCAAGCATGTGGCCGATGCCGGCGCAGGGCAATAGCCACAGATGGTAGCTCCACTGCAAATCGACACCGGCAACAATAAAAGCCAGCATCTTAATTGAGACCAAAATAATCCACAGCGCAAACAGAGTGTCGCGCAGCTGCTCTTTGGCGACGTGACTGGCAAAAACAGCAATCAGCAGGGGCCCGCCGATCAGCGAGGTGCCGCTAAAATAAGCGCCGACGATCAGAAATAAGGCGTCCACAGCTCGGCTGTTAGTACTAAAAGGTTTGTTGAAAATGTAAGACAGCGAGTACAGTGCGACAATGGTAAAAATAATAGCGCTCATGACAGGCGCTGGAAGGGTTATCAAACCCATCACCCCGATGAGCTTGGGAACAATCATGATTCCTAGAGCACCGCGTAAATAGCGCCAGTCAACATGACTGGAGGGGTTGCCACCGGCCCGTCGCAGGCGCCGTAATTGGAACTGTTTTTGCACTAGGCTCAAGCCGGCAAAAAACAATAGATGGACCGAGATAATAGGTAGGTAAACCAGCGGCCGATCATCGATTAGCAGCATAAACGGCAGCGACAGCACCGAGCCACCAAAACCCAGTCCGGAGCGCACCAAGCCGCTCCAAACAAAGGTGAGTGCAATAAGCAGGTATTGGTAGAGTTCGAGCTCGGGCATAGTTAGGTGGGCGCTGCGGTGCTACGCAAGCGAATCTTGGCTAGGGGCATCTTCGCTGCAGCGCAACTGGCCAAACAACTCGCCCATGCGCGTCGGACTATTGGCGGTGAGGCTGTCTTGCCATTGCATGGTGCCTGCTCCAAACAGCACAATAGCGGTTGAGCCCAGTTTGAAACGGCCCATCTCCTGGCCCTTTTCAATAACAATATCGCCAGCCGGTGCAAAGTAGTCGACGCGGTTTATCTGCCGCTTAAGCGGCGCCACCTGTCCCGCCCAGGGGGTTTCGATACCGGCTACGATCATCGCTCCTACCAATACCACCGCCATGGGCCCGGCGGCGGTATCAAACAGACAGACCGCGCGCTCGTTGCGAGAAAATAGTCGCGGCACTTGTTCGGCGGTGCTGGTATTGACCGAGAACAAATCACCGGGAACGTAGGTCATCGAGCGCAGTGTACCAGTCAGCGGCATATGTACCCGGTGGTAGTCTCGCGGTGATAAATAGACCGTAGCGAACTGGCCGCCGTCGAATTGCGCGGCCAGTTCGCTGTCGCCACCCAGCAATTCAAGGGCGCTGTAACTCTGCCCCTTGGCTTGAAAAATACGACCCTCTTCGATTGCCCCAAGCTGGCTAATGGCGCCGTCAGCGGGGCAGGCGATGGCATCGGCGGCCATCACTATTGGCCTGGCTCCGGGTTTTAATTCGCGGGTAAAAAAAGCGTTAAAGTGTTCAAAATCCTCGGCATCGCTATTCACCGCCTCTGCCATATTGACATCATAGTGATCGATAAAGCGCTTGATTAATGCATTTTTTAGCCACGGCCAAGAACACTGGGCGATAGCCCCGGCGAGCCGGGACAGCAGGTGCTGTGTTACCAAGTATTGGAAAATGATAAATAAGGTGGTCATGGTATTTTTATCCGTGCTGGCTGCGTGAGTAATGAGTAACGAGTAATAAGTAACGAGTAATAATAGGCGGTATCAGTTGTTAGTTTTCGATCGGCGTGTCGTCGCGGTTGCCCCACTCGGACCAGGAACCGTGGTAGCCCTTGATATCGGGGTAACCCAATATCTTCATCGCCAGATAACTGAGCCCGGAGCGATGGTGACTATGGCAGTGCGTGATAATGGTTTTGTCGGCACTCAAGCCAGCCTGATCTAGCCGCTGTTGCAGTTGCTGCAGCTCGATCAAGCGCATATTGCGCTGCGGGTCCATTAGCTCCAGCCAGTCAATGTTGATGGCGCCGGGTATATGGCCGTTGCGCTTGGCTAAGGCCTTAGTGCCGGTGTACTCCTGAACTGAGCGCGCATCCCAAACGGCAAAGTCGCTGTCACCTAGGCGCGGTAAAATATCGTCGATCTCGGCGATGACAGCGCGGTTGATGGTTACCTCAAAGTCACTGGCTATGCCTTTGTTGACCTTGGTTTCCAGCGCATAGCCCTCGTTTACCCAGCTCACAATACCACCGTCGAGGTAGGAACTGCGGTGGTGACCCAATACGTCAAGGGTCCAAATCAAACGTCCAGCCCAACCGCCACCCTCGTCGTCGTAGGCGACAACGTGATGCTCTGGGCGCAGGCCTACCGAACTGAACAGGGCTCGCAGCTGCTCTTCAGCGGGAATTTTACCCGGCGCCGGTGGTGTGCCAATTTGCAGTGATTGTGGGGGAATATGAATGGCACCGGGAATATGGTGGCGCGCATAGCTTTCATGACTGCTGGTATCGAGTATCAGCAATGGCTGGCTGCTGTGCCGCGGCTGGGGTAAAAAGCTATCCAGTTGCGCGCCGTCCAGCAGCAGTGGCAGCAGTGGTGCGGTCATTGAACTCACTCCCTAAATAGATAAAGACACGCCGAAATTGACCCTGCGCGAACAATGGGGTGCCATGGTGTTAGCCCCTAACCTGGCAATCGTTAGTCGTCGAATACCTTAACGGCTGAGCGAGTTAATGGTGTTGCCAAGGCTTTAAACCGGTCAATATTCGAGCTGTTGGCGCACTACTTTATAGTGCCCGCGATTGTACTGTATATCGACACCCTTTTCAGCTGTTGGCCCGCTGCCCAAGAGATTGGCTTAAAGCGCCGCACAGTTGTTTAAACAGATAATACTGCTGGGGGTCGACCGAACCCTGAGGGCCAGGGTCGGCGTAAACCATTGCCACCGGTTGTTGCTGGCTAAATATCGACATCATCAAAAAGGTCTCAGCGGCACTGGCGTCGATAAATGCCTGCGGTAATAGTGACCCGATTTTGCCCTTGTTTGCCATTGTTAGTTGAACGCTGAGCGGCTTTTTCAGCAGCTTGTGAAACAGGTCGCCGCGCTGTAGAGCGTGGCTAAAGTCGCGCAGCGCCGGGAACTGCTCGCAGCCGAAACTAAAACGGCTGCGCAGTTGTTTTGCCGGCCGGTTAAGCAAGCTAACGGTTACCCGCTCGAAGCCGGCATCCTGGCCTAGCGATTGCAGCGCAAATTCAAACAGCTGCCGTTGATCGGCAAAAGTTTCTGGCTGCTGTTGCAAGCGGGCGATGGCATTGGTCAGCGCTCTGGGGGCTATAGCCATGCGGCTTGACCCCTGCCGGCCAGTTTGTACCTGCGCAGCGCTGGTGCGACCGGGACTCGGCCCTATTCGATTAAACAGCCCCAGCAGCTGTACCCCATGGCTAATGCTTTGATGATAGTGCCTGCTGGCGACCAGCGCTTGGGTATGGCTGAGCGCAATTGCCTGGTCCAGCGAGTTGTGCATCGCCACCGCCAACAGTTTTTGCAGCCGCAGGGTTTGTTTCGAATACCAATACCAGTCAGCGTTTTCCGCCATTCGATTGGCCAAGGTAATGGCAAAGGCTGGTGCAGTACTGATGCGTT
>JBLHLU010000004.1:0-37155 GCA_047623385.1 Paraglaciecola psychrophila | reverse complement strand
TGATCGCCGCCCTACGGCCGCAGGGATTATTGTTTTATCAAACTTTTCATCAGCAGAAAATAAGCGGCGCCGGCCCCAGCAGCGCGGACTACCTACTGGCTCCCGGGGAGCTGTTAACACTGACTGCTCCACTGCGGCCACTGTTTTACCGGGAAGATGGGCGCACCGGCGATCAGCATCAAGGTCGGCGCGACTGCGCCTATCTGGTGGCGATAAAAGAGCCCACCGACGCAGCGTAGTGGATGCGGGCTAGCCCCTGCACCACCGGCTGTTGTAGTATGCCCGCTCCAATAATAACGTTATCGCTGCCACCTTTTTCGCCGGCAATAGCACCGCCACCCACAGAGCACCTATGACTATATCCGCCGCTGTTATCATCGCCTATCTCGGTTTTTTTACCCTATTTGGTATTTTTCTCAACCGCAACAACAAGAGCAGCGCCGACTGGGCCACCGGCGGCGCCGGCATGGGTATTTGGATGCTGGCCGCCGGTATCGCCGGCACTCGCATCGGTGGCGCCGGCACCTACGGAGTCGCCGGTGATGTTATGGTCACCGGCTTAGGTAACCTATGGTACGGAGTCAACTCGTTGTTGGCACTGGTGCTAGTGGGCTTGTTTTTCGCCATTCCCTACCGCCGACTTAAGTTAGTCAGCACCGGCCAGGTATTCGATCGGCGCTTTGGCTCGCGGCGCTGTCAGTGGCTAACTAGCCTCTGTGTGCAAACTGAATATCTGATCATTAATATTATTGAACCCTTTGTCATCGGCTCGATTATCACCGGCGTTACCGGTCTGCCCTTTGTCTACAGTGTGTATCTGGGCGGGTTGGTAATTCTCACCTTTACCGCCACCGGCGGACTTAAAGGCACCGGTATTACCAACGCTATCCACTGCACGGTAATTATTGTCGGTCTGGCCGCGGTCGGCTATGTAGCGATGCAAGACATGGGCGGCTGGCAAGACTTGATGGACAAAACCGACGCCGCGCTGGTGGCCGCCAATATCGATCAGAGTTCGTGGTGGAGTTATACCGGTATCGGCTGGGTCACCATTATTGCGCTGTTTTTCAGTGCCACGTTACACACCCCCGCGGCCTCGGTGTATGTGAATTTCTCCAGCTCCGCACGGCGTGAAAAAGATCTGTTACCGGCCTTTTTTGTGGCCGGTATACTCGCCGCCATTATGCCGATGCTGGCGGGGTTTGTTGGCATGGAAGCGCTGGCAAAATATGGCTCTGAGAGCGGTCTGTACGGCTATCGCTCGATCACTCAACTGGCTACCGACACCGGCCCCTTTATCGGCGGACTGGCACTGGCAGCGATCCTCGGCGCACTGATTTCCTCCGGCGCGCCAATACTGCTGAGCAGCTCGGTGATGTTCGTCAACGACTGGGTACCGGGGTCTAAGAAAATGTCGGACCAACAGCGGCTGCGGGCTTATAAGATGACTACCGTGGCCTATGGCCTGCTCGCCACAACGATTGCCTGGCAAGCCAATATTGGCTCGGTCTTACAATTGCTACTACTGGGCTACGCCATGGTAGTGCCCCCGGCTATTGCCATTGCCTATATTTTTTACTGGCAGAAGACCACCGAAAAGGCCGCATTTTTTGGTATTCTGGCCGGCTATCTAGGCGGTCTATTGCACTGGGGACTCAACACCTTATACGCCGGGGTAGAAAATGCCGACAGCGTCGGTTTTGGCCAATTCTGGTACCAGCTGTGTCTCGATATGGGCGAGTGGCAAGACCCCACTTTCTCGGCAACTATTATTCCGCTGATCGCCATTCCGCTGCTAACATGGATCACTGCTACCCGCGAAGAAGACCCACTTAAGCAGCAGTTCTATCGCGACATCAGTGGCCAGAGCGCGGCCCCGATCGCGGCATAATCGCCCAGTAGACAACCACCCCCAGCGCTCGAAGCCGGCACTTTAGCGCCGGCGCTTCGTTAGGGTTTTGTTTATTTCCACCTGTTGCCAGTTATAGTCACTTATTGCCGGAGCGGCAGCCTACCCAGTTTGATGTCGCCACCGGGCAACTCAGCAACGCCGAACTGCAACAGCAACTACAACGCGCCGTCGAGCTGTTTTGTCTGGGCTGAACCACACCGATAAGCCTTTCACAATAACTCAACGTATTTTATTATAGCGTTCAATAATTAACCGTCCTTAATAATCAATAGCCCCCCGCAGAGAGATCAGTGATGAAAGCGATAGTTTCGACCACCGTGCTGTGCGCCACCCTGATCGGCTGTGTCAGCCCGCTAGCCACCGTTACCGACACCAGCCCCGCCGGGCCACAACAACCCTCGCGATTGTTTTTACAACAAGTCGGCAGCGCCAGTGCCATAGTCAAGTGGCGCGGCCAAGCCACACAGTTATGTGTCGCCACTGGCGCCGTCGAGCTGGCGCAAAACCCGCGCTGCATCGACGCCATCAACAGTGACGGCGACCACCGGGAGGTACTGATCGACACCCTGACCGCCGATAGTAACTACTACTACTCGGTTGGCGGCTATCGCAGCGACAACTATCAATTTCGCACCGCGCCCAACAGCGGTTCAGTGCCCGCCGACGGCGGTGTACACGTGTGGCTGCTGGGCGACTCCGGCACTGCCACTGAGCAGTACGGTGGTAAATACACCCATCCCGGCGAGGCGCAGCAAGTGCTCGACGGCTTTTTACAATACAACCAAGCAGCGGGCGGCGAGGCACTGGACCTGATCTTAATGCTCGGCGATAACGCCTATACCGACGGCACCGATGCCCAGTGGCAAGGTGCGGTGTTTGACTTATATCGAGATCAACTCAGCGGTGCGGCACTGTGGCCCACCATTGGCAATCACGAGATGGGCGTTGGCGCAATCACTGTGCCCAGCGGTGTCGTTCACTTTTCAGGCGCCAGTATCTCCGCCGACCCCAATAGCTTTATCAGCCGCGACGATATGAGCCCGCGGGCCATTCCTTATCTGGATATTTTTACTCTGCCGAGGGCGGCACAGTTGGGCGGGGTAGCCAGTGGCAGCGAACAGTACTACGCATTTGACTACGGTAATGTGCACTTTGTCAGCCTCGACTCCCAGCTAACCGCCCGCGATGAGCAACAACGGTTGGCGATGAAACAGTGGTTAATCAGCGATCTGTCCAGCAACCAACTGCACTGGACCGTTGTTATTTTCCATCACCCACCCTATACCCGAGGCAGCCATGACTCCGATAGCAAACCCGCTGCCCGATTCGGTGTCGACCAACCCATCATCGATATGCGAATGGAATTCACCCCCATTTTTGAAGACTACGGTGTCGATTTTGTCTACGGTGGCCACAGCCACTCCTATGAGCGCTCCTATTATTTAAACGGCCACACCGGCGATGCCGATAGCTTCGATGCCAGCGTACACGCCGAACTAACCGCGAAAGGCAACCCCGCCAAGGGTTTTGGCGATGAGAGCTACTCGCAAATTAGTGACCACAGCCAACTCGACGACAAGGTGGTCTACACCGTGGCTGGCAGCGCTGGCAAAGTCAGCCTGCGCCGCAGCGGCACCGCCGACGGTGAACTTGATCACCCCGCGCATATAGT
The DNA here is from genome assembly GCA_047623385.1 of Paraglaciecola psychrophila. Lineage (GTDB taxonomy): Bacteria > Pseudomonadota > Gammaproteobacteria > Pseudomonadales > Dasaniaceae > Oceanicoccus. Next base: position 33,571 of record JBLHLU010000004.1, on the reverse strand, counting down.
CCAGCCACTGGACGCTAATGGGCGCCGCGGCCTAGCCGAGTTGGGCTCAGTAGTATTAGACGCCGCGGCAACAACATTGACCGCACGGTTTATCAACGAGCGCGGCGAGGTCATGGATACCGTTGTTATTCGCCGCTAACAGGCAGCTAATCCATCACTGCGCCGCTTGCTGGCTACTGCTAACACTACTGCCGACGCTGGCTTGGTCACACGCCGGCGACGAGCAGGAACTGCAGCGATTGCAGCAGCAGATCGAACAACAGCCGCACCATCAAAGGCACTATATCAAGCGCGGTGCACTGTACACCCGGGCCGGCCACTACGGTCAAGCGCTAGCTGACTTTGAGCGGGCGCAAACCCTGGGGCCGGCACCGGCGGTGGCTTTCGAGCTGGGAGTTTACTACTATCGTCGCGACCAGATGGCCACTGCTGCCGCCCAGTTTGATCGCTATTTAGCCCATTATGGCAAGGTGCCAGCGGCATTGCAGTATCGGCTCAAAATTGCTCGGCGGCTCGGCCAACAGCAGCTAGCTGCGAAACTTTTCGAGGCGTTGGTAGGCCAGTCACCCTACGCTAACCCCAGTCACTATCTGGCCGCCGCCGAGGCCGAGATCGACACCGATATCAACCAACCCCAGCCACTGGCCGACGCACTAGCACTTATCGATCGTGGCATTAGTCGCTTCGGGCCGGTGCCTCAGTTGCAGCATTACGCTATCGAACTGGAACTGCAGCGGAGCAATTATCAACAGGCCATTAGCCGCCACCAAACCTTGGCCGGACCGAGCGGACACAGCACGCACTGGCAGGCAAAACAGGCACAGCTGTTGATTGCCGCCGGGCGGTGGCAAGAAGCGGTGACCCTCGCCGAGCAGGCGCAACAAACCCTCAGCACCCAAACGCGCACCCCGGCCCGAGCACGCCTCGACCGAGCACTGACGGCGTTATTAGCGACCTTCAAATAACACCCTCACTGACACTATTACGGTGCTGTCATCCCTTGGTACCCATGCTGGTGCTATGATGAGTTATAACAGCCTGAATAATAATCTGCATAACGGCCTGAAGGGCAACACCATGAGCATACGCCATCTTTTTGCGGCATTGATCTGTGCCTCCGCTAGCAACTACAGCCTGGCACTTTGTGAGAACACCCGCAGTGAACCCGGCCTAGAGCACGTGTACTCGCAAGCTTGGGGCACCGAGTACAACGGTCAGCGCTATCAGGCTGACACCACCATTAATGCCGAAAACGCCTCCGGCCTGACCCTGCAGTGGAGCTACGGTCTATCAACCACCCGCAATCGCTCATACCCACTGGTCACCGAGGACACCCTTTTTATCGGTGACGGCAGCCGCGGATTGGTTGCCCTGGACCGAGCAACGGGTTGTATACGTTGGCAAAATAATGCCTTTGTCGATATATCTACGGCCATTGTCTCGAAGCAGGTAGCGGGGCGCAGGTTGTTAATTTTTGCCCAGCGCACCACCGGCGTCTACGCCGTCGATGCCGGCAACGGCGAACTGCTGTGGCGCAGTGATTTCAACGAGGAACCGGTGCCACTGTTTTCTGGCAGCCCGCTGGTATTCGAAGACAAGGTATTTGTACCAATCTCCTCGATGGAGGTCGGTCTAGCTGCCAACCCTTTTTACGGCTGCTGCACCACCAGCGGCGGTATGGCGGCGCTGGATATTAGCAGCGGCAAGTTGCTGTGGTACCGACCCACTATCGAAGAACCCGCACAGATAATCGGGCGTCACTACCTGTTTGTCGAAGAGTGGGGCCCCAGCGGGGCACCGGTGTGGGGGGCACCGACCCTAGACACCCAGCGGCGCCTTTTGTATTACGGTACCGGACAAAATTACACCCGACCCACCAGTCTCACCAGTGACGCTATTTTTGCCCTGCATATCGACACTGGCGAGGTCTCTTGGGTGCGGCAATTCACCGCCAAAGACAGTTTTAATATGGCTTGCGTCGAGTCTACCGATCACCCCAACTGCCCACAACCGATGGGTCCCGATGTCGACTTTGGCGCCCCACCCGTGCTGTTAACACTCACCGGTGGCGGTGACATCTTAATAGCGGGACAAAAGTCCGGCGATGTTTACGGAATCGATCCCGCCAGCGGTGAGAAGCTGTGGTCGACCCGCATTGGCCTCGGTGGCCCCCTTGGCGGCGTGCACTGGGGTATTGCCGCCAATCCGCTGCAACAGACCGTATTTGTTCCGATTAGCGATGTCCCGCAACTCACTCCTGCGGGTGACCCTGCGCCGGGACTGTACGCCCTCAATGCCGCCGACGGCTCACTGCGCTGGGCGGCACCGCGCACCGAGCGCTGTCAGCAAGAGGGCTGTTGGCCGGGATTGTCCGCCGCCATAACCGCCGGCCCCGGGATAGTAGTAGCGGGATCGTTAGATAAAAAATTGGCCATCTACCACAGCGAAAGTGGTGAGCAAATTTGGTCCTACGACAGTGATCGCGACTTTAACGCGGTCAATGGTGTCGACACCCGCGGCGGTGGCTACGACGCTCACGGCCCCATGTTGGCCGGGGATCAACTTATTGTCACTTCCGGGTACGCCGCTCTAGGTACCCTTGGGGGCAATGCGCTGCTGGTTTTTTCCGTTGTTAAAGCGCCGCTACCTAAGGAGAGTACCGATGAATGATAGTGCTAGCCCGGTGCATCTGGGTCGGCGTTTTAGCGCCGGACTGATCGACTTTGTTACCGTGCCACTGCTGGCAGTGGTGCTGCTGTTAGTAACCGGTGCGATGGAACACGCCGAGGACTATGCCGGCAATGGTCCTATTATCAGGCCGGTGCTGTTAGGGCTGAGTAGTTATTACCTACTCAACGGTTGGCTGCTATGGTCGCGAGGTCAATCTCTGGGCAAAGCCATAGTGGGTATTATGATCGTGCGTCAGGGCAGCACCGAAAAAGCTTCGGCCTGGAATCTACTGTTTATTCGCATGCTGTTTTTCCCACTACTATACCTTTTGTTGCTAGTGATACCCGGTATTGTGCCACTGCTGGATCAGGCCTTTATCCTCGGCGCTCGGCGCCGGGCGCTACACGACTGGATCTGTAAGACCGAAGTGGTGCACCGCTAGTCGCTAGCATAGCTTGCCGACCACAGCTGCCCGCTATGTACTTTGCAGGCTCTACCTAGGCGGAGCTGCCCCCGTCTAATACCATCACCGAGCCGGTAACATAAGCTGCGGCATCACTGGCCAAGTACACTGCAGCGCCGGCGATGTCGTTGGGCTGACCGTAGCGGCGCAGCGGAGTTTTAGCCACCACCGCATCGGCCTTGGCCTGATCGCTGATCAGCGCCTGGGCAAAATGGGTTTCCACCACACCGGGAGCAATCGCATTAACGCGAATATTGTCCGGACCCAACTCCTTGGCAAAACCCTTGGACATATTGATGACCCCGGCCTTGGTCATGGCGTAAACCACTTCATTAACACCGGAGCGCAGCCCGGCAATGGAGGCCATATTGATAATAGAACCACCGCCGGTTTTTCGCATCAACCGCGCCGCCATTTGGCTCATAAAAAAGTAGCCCTTTAAGTTCACTTCTAAAGTCTTGTCAAAAGCCGCTTCTGGGCAGTCGATAGCGGGGCCAAAGTAGGGGTTGGTGGCGGCGTTATTAACCAGTATATCGAGCTGGCCGCACTGCTCAGTGATCGCCGCAAACAGCTGCTGCATTTGATCGAGCTTGCCACCGTGACAGGCGATGGCTATACAGCGTCCGCCCTCAAGCGCATTGATGGCAGTTGCCACCGCATCTAAATCTGGCTGCTTGCGCGAAGAGATAACCACGGTAGCGCCGCGCTCGGCAAAGGCCCGGGCGATCGAGGCGCCAATACCGCGGCTGGCACCGGTAACTAGCGCTACTTTTCCGGCGAGGGTGAAATCGACTTCTGACATGGTGGTGCTCCTGTTAACAATGGCTGTATGTGTACCAGCCAAATAATAATAATTTTTATGCCGCTCGGCGGCGGTTGGGGTGATTGGGGTACTTTTGGCAACCAATTCATCAGCGCTGGGGCTGCCCCTTAGCGACTCACTGTGCCCGCCAACCGCCGCTTGTTAACAGCGCGTATGCGCAAATAAAACAGCGTTAACAGGCAAAGATTAATCACCCCGGCGATACTGGCAAAAGTATAAGACCATTGGTAGTCGCCACTCAAATCATAAAAGTAGCCGCCAAAAAAGCCTCCCAAACCCATCCCGCCCCAGCCAAAAAAGGAGGTCATGCTCATCGCTCTAGCGGCAAAGCGGGCGGAGACCATCATCCGGGTACACACTAAAATACTCGACATCACCCCGGAGTAGCTAAAGCCAAAAAACGCTGCCAGCAGATAGAGCAGGGCGGTATTGTCAACATGGGGAAACCAAAACACAAAAATGGTCTGGCCCAGCGACATCAGCATATAGGTGGGCAGGGCACCTAGGGTATCACCGAGTTTGCCGCCGAGAATACGCCCCGCCACACCCGCCATCATCAGCACCATTAACACGCTGGTGGCAGATTCCACCGAGTCGCCGCGGTCGGTTAACAGCGGCACCAAGTGCACAATAGGCACCGCCATACAATTGCAGCAAAACAGCACCGCCAGACTAATCCAGGCGACTACCTCTAACTCCGACAGCGCAAAGTCGCGCTGCTCGGGTACCACCTCGCTGCGCACTCGCTCCCGCCAAGGCGATTCGCGAATAAGAAAAGCAATCGGCAGAGCGATGAGCAAATAAGCCACCGCCATAATCAAATAGGTATCGCGCCAGCCGTACTCGGCAATCGACAGCCCGGCGAGATAGGGAATAACCCCCTGCCCAAAGGCGCCACCAGCGGCGGTAATGCCGATGGCCAGACCGGGCCGGGAGCGAAACCAAAAACCGACATTGGCAAATAGCGGGGTACTAACCATGGCGTTGCCAAAGGCGCCGAATAAAAAGTAGTAGAGATAAAAATCGGTAATACTGCGCTGTTCGCTGAGCATATACAGGCTCAGCGCCATGATCAGCGCTGCTACCACCCCAAACCAGCGGGTGCCAAAGCGGTCTGCCACCACCCCCCACAGCAGACCAAACAGCGCTGACGAAAAGGCGATGGCGGTATACCCCAGCGAGGTATCACCGCGGCTCCAGCCAAATTCCATCGACAGCGGTTTTAAAAAAACCGAGATTGCCCCCAGGGCACCGAAGGACAGGGCGCTGAGAGTAAAGGCTACCGCCACCATCACCCAGCCGTAGGACAGATCCCGCTCGCCCAACTTGGCGCTCACGATGGGTTAATGCTCATGATAAGTTGGCTCGCAGATAGATTAGCCTCATAACGCGTTAGCGCGCTGGCGCAGGTAGGCGCCGATGCGCTCGTTCATCATCTCGGTAGAGCCGTCGGTATAAGCGGCAATTTTGGCGCAGTGAAGGTGGCGCCCCAGCGCGTGTTCGCGGCGCAGGCCAGAGGCGCCCATCGCCTGCATACAGGCGGTAATATTCTTAACCCCGTACTCACCGGCCATCTTCTTGGCCACGGCGGCGGCCAACACCGCGTCACGGCCATCGCGAATAAGTCCGCCGGCGCGCTCGGTGAGCGCCCGCAACGCTTCCAAGTCAGCTGCCACATCAACCAGCTGCCAGCGCAGTCCTTGGTGGTCCAGCAGCGGCTGGCCAAAACTGTGGCGCGTCAGTCCATAGCTAACCGCTTGGTCTAGGGACGACTGCAACATGCCGCACACCATTGCCGCGACGTAAGCTCTGGCGCCGTTAACCCCAGCCATTGCGACTTTAAAGGCCGCCCCGGGCTGCTCCAATACGTCCTCCTGCGCGACAAAAAAATCCTTTAAACTAAATTCACCGGTACCAATCGCGTGGCCGCCGAGCAAGTCATAACTGTCGCCGCGCTGAAAACCCGAGTGCCGCGCATCTACCAGAAAACTGGCGATACCGCACCAACCGGCGCTGGCATCCGTCTGCGCATAGACCACAAATAAACTGCCTATGGTGGTGTTGGTAATCCAACCCTTGGTGCCGTTTAACAGCCAGCCGCCATCGCAGCGTTTGGCGGTGGTGGCAATACCGGCGAAGTCGCTGCCGGCGCCGGGCTCGGACAGCGCGGTACCGCCAAACAATGCCCCTGATAACAACTGCGGCACTAACTCCTCTCGGTGCCGAGGCGCACCGGCCTCCAGCAGGCGCAATGCCACGTTGTGGGAGTTGACCAGAGAAAAAGCGAAAGCCATACAACTGCCCGACAGCTGTTCTAACACCTGCAATTTTTCGACAAAGTCCAGCTCTAAGCCACCCAGTGAGCGCGGCGCCTGCAAGCCTAGCAGCCCCCACTTGGCAGCCTCTCGCAACGTTTCAACGGGCTGTACTTGATCACGTTCCCACTGTTGCGCATGGGGATCAATATGATCCGCACAAAACAACTGCAGTCGCTCCTGTAGTTCTGCATTGTAATTAGTCATTGCTGCGGTTGCTCCTCGGGTAGCGCCACATTCTAGGAGGTGGCTTTGATGCCGCTAACGTTGCAGCCCGCGCTGCGCTAAAATGCTACTAAGCGGACTTTAGCCGGCTATCGATACTACCCTAGTTAGCGGCAATGCAATAGATAGCCCATCAATAGAAGGGGACTGAGGATGACCGCTTACCTTTACTGCTAGACCCTTGGGCTAGCCCCTTGGACTAAGCCCTGCTCAGCACCGCTATGGTGAGCACTATTGGGTAGCTTGAGGGGGCGGCAGGAAAATACGATGAACGCGGTGCAGTAAAGCGCATGTTAGACGGCGGCACACTTTATACCACCGGAAAAAACGCCCCGAGGTGACAGCCTTGGCGATCATGAACAGGCGCATCGGCTACTTTGGTGAGATCATTAGCGGTGAGCGGGGCAGGCAACCGATGGACTCATGTTTATACGCCGGTGAGCCGGCAGACACGGGTTGGTGTAGCCGCCAATGAGTAGTAAACCCAGCCAAAAGCTGAGCCGCAGCTAGGCTCTAAACAGCTGCACCCTTACTACCATCACTGCCACCATCATTACCGCTTTTGTCAAAAGCCCAGAGCCGCACTCGCAAGCGGCAAGCTGGCAGGTAACAACGGTTTTAGTCACCATATTATGGCCTGGCCAAGTGCTGACGACCATCGTTGGCTGCGCGATAACATAGCGCCCTTAGGGTGCTCAGCTGAAGCGGTCACCCGCACTGATTTTAACAAACAGTAACAGCGCCAGTACGGTCAGCAACACTGCCAATACAAAGGCGGCGCCGGGAAAATAGATCGGCGCCGTAGGCGCGGTAAAATAGCCAAACAGCTGGGTCATCATTAACGGGCTAATAATCGAGGTTAGGCTCATCACACTGGCCAGCCCACCCTGCAACTCACCCTGCTGATCGGCTCCGACCTGGCCCGAGGCAATACCCTGCAGCGCCGGCCCGGTAAAACCGCCGAGCGCGCCGGGTATTAACGCTAGGTAAACCATCCAGGTCTGATTCGCCAGCGCGTAGCCGGTAAAGGCGCAAATACTAAATGACATACCGACAATAGCCGACCAGCGCATGCCAATTAATGGCAGCAACCAGCGGATCAGTACGCCCTGTACCAGCACCATGCCAATACCAATAAAGCCCAGCGAGTAGCCGATGTCCCGAGGCGACCAGTCGAACTTTTCGATGGCCCAGAAACTCCAGGTAGACGGCAGTGCATGGTGACCTAAATTAATCAAAAACATCACCGCGACAATACCTACAACTACCGGAAATACGCGCAATTGTAGTAGCGTACCGAGGGGATTAGCGCGCGTTATGTCGAAACGACGGCGATGCTCTGGGGCCAGTGATTCGCGCAGCACAAAATAGCCAAAGGCCATATTGAGGAAGCTGAGTCCCGCGGCGGCAAAAAATGGCACCCGAGCACCGTACTCCCCCAAAAAGCCACCGATCACTGGACCAATCACAAACCCCAGACCAAAGGCCGCGCCAATAATGCCAAAATTTTGCGCGCGTTTATTGGCCGGGCTGATATCGGCGATATAGGCATTGCAGGTGCTCATCGTGGCGGCGCCGATACCGCTGATAACCCGACCGACAAACAACAGCAGCAGAGTCTGGGCAAAGCCCATCAGTATATAGTTAACGCCCATCACAAATAGCGACAGCAACAACACCGGGCGCCGGCCAAAGCGATCAGAAAGATTGCCCACTAGCGGGGCGAACAAGAATTGCATAACTGCGAAGACAAACATCAGCCAACCGCTGTGTCGCACCGAGGCGGACAGATCGCGGCCGGTAACGTCCATCAATAGATCTGGCAGCACCGGAATGATAATGCCAAAACCAATGGAGTCCATTAGCGTGGTTAAAAAGATAAAGGTGAACGCCAACTTATTCATAATTCGCTTGTCGTTTGTTGCGATTGAAGCGGTGCGCGACGCCACCGACCCAAAAATGCAACAGCAATGGAATGTTCAGGCTCGCAGCTAGGCTGCGCTAGCTTCGCTGTCGATTAGCTAGATAATCGTCGCCAAGCCATCGAGTACCGCGTTCGGTTGTTCCGATAACATACTGTGACCGCAGGGATTTAATCGCAATACTCGACTGTTGCTTATATTAGCGGCAACATCGAGCGCCCGCACCGGTGCCGTCATCTTGTCTTGCTCACCCACAATAACCAGTGTCGGGGCCGCAATCAGAACCGCCTGCTCGGCGCCGCCGGTGAATTCGTTGCAAGCGTTAAGATCGGTGAACAGTACATCCTGCGGCGCCATCTCCAGCAGCCGCTGACCGCACATAGTCATCACATTGCCGGGGTTTTTATTGCCACCCATCAGTCCGAAGCTGCTGTGACTCCAGGTATTAGTCATATCAATGGCATCGTGGTGATTGTCTCGCGCCGCATTGAGCAGTGGGTCGGACACCGCCATCGGCAGTGAAGTTCCCAACAGCGCCAATGACCGAACCGTATCGCCATAACGGGCGGCAAAGTTAATCGCCACCAGCGAGCCCATACTGTGACCGGCAATGGCAGTGTGTGCTACCCCCAACGTCGCCAGCGCTTGAGCTAACCAGTCTGCCAGTGCCGGCACAGATTGGCACAGTGTGCCCTCGGAGCGGCCGTGGCCAGGAAAATCCAGCGCGTAGACATTGTAGCCGCGGCGGGCAAAATAGCGCGCCGGCATCACCCATACCGAGTGATCCATGCCGGCGCCGTGCAAAAACACCACCGATGGCTGCCCATCTTTAAGAGTGCCATTGCCATTGCTATAAAAGGTTTTTTCGCCGTTTACTTCGCAGTACATACTATAGGCCCTTTTGCGAGGCGCGCAGAGAGCGACGCAGGTCAGAGGTGAGGTCTTTGGGGTCTTCTAAACCGATCGACAGCCTAATCAGGCCCTCGCTAATACCGGCTTTTTCAAGGGCGTCGGCGTCCATGCGGTGGTGGGTGGTACTGGCCGGGTGGATGACCAGCGACTTAGCATCGCCGACATTGGCTAAGTGTGAAAATAGCTCAAGGCTCTCGATAAACTTAATGCCGGCAGCGCGGCCGCCCTTGATACCGAAGCTAAATACCGCACCACAGCCCTTTGGCAACAGCTGCGCCGCCAGCGCGTGGTCCGGGTGATCGCTCAGTAGCGGGTGGTTGACCCAGTCGACCTGCTCTTGCTCAACTAAAAACTCAACCACCGCCTGAGTATTTTCTACATGGCGCTGCATCCGCAGCGGCAGTGTTTCCATGCCCTGTAAGATATGAAAAGCCGTAGTCGGGCTCATGCAGGCGCCAAAGTCGCGCAGTCCTTCTTTGCGCGCCCGGGTAATAAAGGCGGCGGGGCCAAACTCTTCAGCAAAATTGAGATTGTGAAAGCCGGCATAGGGTTCGCTCAGGGTAGGGAACTTGCCCGAGGCCTCCCAATCAAAACGCCCGCCATCGACCAGCAGTCCGCCAATGACAATGCCGTGACCAGACAAAAACTTAGTCGCCGAGTGCATCACTAGGTCCGCCCCTAACTCGATCGGCTTACACAGATACGGCGTAGTAAAGGTCGCGTCTACTAATAATGGCAGTCCCGCGTCGTGGGCGACCTTGGCCACCTCCGGCACATTGAGAACTTCCAGACCGGGATTACCCAGTATTTCACTAAATACCAGCCGGGTATTAGGCTGGATCGCCGCGGCGAAGGCGGCGGGGTCGCGAGGGTCGACAAAAGTGGTGTCGATGCCAAAGCGCCGCATCGTATAGTCCAGCAAGTTGTGGCTACCGCCGTAGATACTGCGGGAGGCGACGATATGTTCGCCGGCGCTGACAATGGTACAAATCGCTAGGTGTAATGCTGCCTGACCGCTGGCCGTAGCAATCGCGCCAATACCGCCATCGAGGGCGGCAATACGCTCTTCCAACACCGCATTGGTGGGATTGGACAGCCGCGAGTAAACATGACCGGCGCGCTCGATATTAAATAATCCAGCCGCGCTATCGGTGTCTTTAAAGACAAAAGAGGCGGACTGGTAAATAGGCGTAGCGCGGGCACCGGTGGTGGCGTCCGGCTGTTGACCCGCGTGCAGGCTCAGCGTGTCAAAGTTCAGTGTCGGTGGTATTGCCATGGTTGTTCTCTACTATATTGGGCTTATTTAAGGCGCCCATGGTAAGTGAAATAGCGCCGCCAGTACAATCGCCGTATTTAAAGGCTGCGCAGGCTTCAAAATCTATTTACAAGAGCCACAGGCCTTTGCAATAATTGACGACCGCCGGGGCCTACCCAGCGCCAAGTGCACTGCTGTGCAAGTACCTCACGAGGAGATTCAATCATGAACCCAGCCACACTTAACGTCCTCGATGCGGGTATGGGCAAAGCACTGTCCATGCGCGGCGTCATTATACCGCCGACGATATGGTCAGCTAATGCGCTGTTAACGGCGCCCGACGTAGTACTGGATATTCACCGGGAAAATATCGATGCCGGCGCCGGTATTATAACCACCAACAGTTACGGCATCATTCGCAGTGATCTGGCCAAAGAGGGTATTGAAGATCAGTTCGCTGCACTCAACCGTCAGGCCGGAGAGTTGGCCCAGCAGGCAGTGCGCGAATCGGGGAAATCAATTGCTGTCGCCGGTAGCCTGCCGCCACTAAACGGCAGTTATCGCCCCGATTTGGTGCAAGACAGTGAGTTAATTACTGCACTGTACCGTGAACAAGCCGAGCTGCTGGCGCCCTATGTCGATGTTTTTATCTGCGAAACCATGTCGACCATCGCCGAAGCGGTAGCCGCAGCTACCGGTGCCGGTATCACCGGCAAACCGGTATTAATAGCACTAACCCTGCACGACGAAAAAAGCTGTTTGCTGCGCAGCGGCGAATCACTCGAAGACGCATTGCAGCAACTAAAAAATATCAATATAGCGGGTGTACTGGCCAATTGCTGCCTGCCAGAGCGCATCGACGAAGCCATGCCACTACTGGCCGGAGCTAATCTGGACTACTGCGGCGGTTACGCCAATGCTTTTAGTCACGTCCCCACTGATTGGTTATTAGATGGTGACAAGCAAGCCGACGGCGCACTGCAGCTGCGCAAAGACTTGTCACCGGATGTCTATTGCCGTTTTGTCGCGCGCTGGGTCGACCAAGGTGCCAATATGGTGGGGGGATGCTGCGGTACTACCGCCGCTCATACTGCGGCGATTGCCTCGACGCTGGGCTCGCACTAAGAACCTAGGCCTAACCAGACCCTCAGCAGGTTAGTACCGGGGTCGGTACAGAGGTTAGTAGAGGGATCAGTACAGGGTTAGTACCGCCTATTAGCCCCGGTTGATAACTCACCGGGGCGGGGGTGGCAAACTGGGATGACAAGCTGGACTGCCAACCTCTATCGCCAAAAAACCTCTAGCCAACAGTTGGCCAAGCCACCATACAGTGCCGCAACAGCCTCGCCACTCAGTCCTTATTTCACCTCTATAACAATCTTCTCTGATACTACCAACGGATTGTGAGGAATATGCAGATAGTTACCCATTATAAGCTGCAGGGTATGAGTGCCCGGCGACAGCTCGATGGATTTTTGTGTTTGACCACCGCCAAAATGCATAACATCGGCACCCATAGGTTGGCCCATAACCGGTAGCGTTTTGCCGTTGATGATCAAATGGTGGTGGCCAGTACCGGCTTTGTCGAATCCTGCCGGGGCAACACCCATGCCCGATAGCCCAAATTTCACCGTCACTGGACTACTTACAGCGTCACCGTTAGCCGGTGATATAATATAGACCTTGGCACCGGCGGGGGCGGCAGACTCGAGCTCAGAGCTGACCACTAGCGAGCCATACAACAACGCCGTTGCCACTAGTAGGGTCTTGAAGAGAGTGTTCATCGCAACATTCCTTATTTTGCTATCCAACAAATTGAGCCCGGCAAGTACGCTCTGGGCGCGGTAACCCGCAGATTATAATGGCAATGGCGCCGATAACAAGCACCGGCCTACAAAGGGCGAAACCACGATCGGGCCGGCCAGCTATTTGGCTGCCAAGCGGGGCCTGGAGGTGCTTAAAAATCCTACCCAACGCTCAGGAAATTCCGCCCCGATTTGACTGTGCTGCCGCTACTACTGTCGCCAAATGATAAAATTCAGCTGCTTACAGCCTAGCCGCTAGCATCCAAGTCCCAATGAAATTAATCACAGTCAGTATTCTATTGGCATGCCATTGCCCAGCGCAGCGGTGCTAGCGAGGAACTCCCCCGGTGCTGTTACCGCTGCGATTTACTAAGATAGTTAGTTCCGGCAGGTCTCAATACTGCGAGATCAACCCGGTACTGATACTATTAGCGCCTTTGCTTAACACCCCAGCATCGGCTTAACCTCATCAATAGCTCGGCGCATTGATCAAATAATAGCGTGTTATCAACATGAATAAACCTCAGGTTCGTCATCGACAACTGCGCGGCCTGCGCTTTCGCATCCTCTATTGGCCCGCCGCAGCTAGCACCACCGCGCCAGGAAAAACCGCCTTGCTGAGTCACGGTACCGGTCTGGTCGCCGCCTCTTGGTGGCTGGTGGCACCGCAACTGGCCCGCGCCGGCTATAATGTCTATGCCATTGATAGACGCGGCCACGGCGGCTCCGATCGCGCCGCAGCCGGTCGCACCGAAGCCGGTCGCACCGAAGCGGGCCACACCGCAGCTAATCACGGCGGTAATGGTTATGAGTTTTTAGACTTCGCCGAGGATATTCTGGCACTGGTAGATGCGCTGGAACTGCAGGCTATTTATGGTATCGGCCACAGCGCAGGCTCTACCGACCTGCTGCTGGCGGCGGCGTTAAGACCCGGGCTTTTTGACCAGCTGTTTGTCATCGACCCAACACTTTCGCTGCCAGCGACCAAGGGCGCAACGCTGCCGCAACAGGCCCTAGACACACTAGCGAGGGTGCAACAAAAACGCAGTCGCTACCCCAGTGCCGCGGCCTTTCGTGAGCGGGCGCTGCGAAAACCGCCCTTCGCCCTGTTCGCACCCGCCGCCTTCGACGCACACCTCGAACAGGCCTTTGTTCACCACCGAGACGGCTCAGTCGAATTGTGCTGTCACCCAGACACCGAGTTTTTAGTGATGCTGGGTATCTACCGGGCAATGCATGACTGCTACCCCGGCGACCAGCGCGGCGAGCCCTTTCACCGGCTGCAAAACCTAGATTGTGCCACCACCATTGCCAGTTCTGGCCAGTCTATGCCGATTTACCGAAGGATGGTTGAGTGTGGATTGCAGTTAATGCCCAGCGCCAAGCACCATCATTTCGCCGCCCAGAACCACTGTGTACCAATGGAAGCGCCTGATTTAACCAGCGAGGTGTTGCTGCAGTTTGCGCGGCGCTAGTGCAGCCCGTAGCCTTGTAACCCCTAGCCCACTAGTGCGCTCTAAGACATCAGCCCTAGGGCTTTAAAGCGGGGAATATCAATCGCCGGGCAGCGGTCCATGACTACCGGTAAGCCGGCGGCCTCGGCCAGCGCTGCCGCCGGCTTATTGACCACCCCCAACTGCATCCAGATGGCCCCGGCGCCGATGGTGATAGCCCGCTCGACAATAGGTTGCACCGCTTCGCTGCGACGAAAAATATCCACTAAATCGACTCGCTCAGGAATATCCTGCAACTGGGCATAGACTTGCTGCCCACAGATTTGCTGACCAGCGCAGGCCGGATTGATCGGGAATACTCGGTAACCACAGGCCAGTAAATAATGCAGTACTTGGAAAGAGTCGCGATGCTCCTTGCTACTGGCAATCTCCAGCGCAATAGTTTGAGTGGTGGTCAGCAGGGTCGCGATTTCACCATCGGTGTGCAGCGGCACTACTCTAGTCTCCCTTCCAGCGCGGCTCACGTTTTTCGAAAAAGGCCCGGCTTCCCTCTACCGCATCCTCGTTGCCCATCACCTCAATCATATTCTGTGTGGCATAGGCATAGGCCTGCTCTAATGGCATATCCAGCTGCCGATAAAAAGCCGCTTTACCCAGGCCGATACCGATTGTCGACTTGCGGGCAATTTTCTGCGCCAGTACCTCGGTCTCCAGCTGCAGCTCATCAGCTGCTACTACCCGGTTGATAAGACCAAACCGCAGCGCGTCCTGGGCGTCGTACATATCGCCTGTCAGCGCCATTTCCATAGCGTGTTTACGATGAATTTTGCGCCCTACCGCCACTAAAGGCGTGCTGCAAAAACCACCAATATTAACCCCAGGCAGACAAAAATGAGAGTGCTCAGCAGCCAGCGCCAGATCGCAGCTGGCCACTAACTGGCAGCCGCCGGCTGTAGCGGTGCCGACAACACTGGCAATCACCGGCTTGTCGCTATGACTGAGCGCCTGCATCAATTCACTGCAGCACTTTAATACCTGCGCGCTGTCAGTGCTCATCTCGGTGAGATCGTGGCCGGCGCTAAATACCGGTCCTAGGGCGGCGAGTACTACCACCGCCACCGTGTCATCGTTCTGAGCCTGCTGCAGCGCCACCAACAGCCCTGCTAGCATCGACAGCGACAGCGTATTGCGGGTCTTGGCCCGGTTCATGGTGAGCCATAGCACTTTGCCGGAGCGCGCTTGTAATACCAGCGCTGAACTGTCGACCGCTGCTGCAGCCTGGTTAGATAAATCGCTCATATAGCCTCCTTATTATTATTGTGGTCGGGCTTAAACCGGCACGGTACCGGCGGTAGTGGTGCGCCACATCACTCGCCGGTGGCCGTCAAAACCGGTGTCGGCGAAGTGCTGTACGCGGCGGTTGTCCCACATGGTCAGCATATTTTTCTGCCACTGGTGACGGTAAATAAATTCATCTCGAATAGCGAAGTCGCACAAAAAGGTCAGTAGCGCCTCACTCTCAGCACTATGCAAGCCTTCAATAGCTAAGGTGTAATTGGGATTGACCCACAAAATCTTTTCCGCGGTAGCCGGGTGGGTGCGAATAACAGGGTGGCTGAGGCGTTCCTTGGCCCGATCCGAGGGCACAATCTTAAGCGTTCTACTGGTGTCATCGTCAGTGCCAAAAAAACCTTCTTTGGAATAGGGTATCGCTGCGCTGTGCACACCGCGCAGGGTTTCCAAGAACTGCTGCATGGTACCCGACAGCGCTAGATAGGCGGCGCGGCCATCGGCAAACAAGGTATCACCCCCCACCGGCGGTATCGTTTGGCCAAACAAAATGGTGGCGGCGGGAGGTGCCTGCTGAAAGGAAAAGTCTGAGTGCCAACTGCTACCAAAATGAGAGGCGGTTTCCTCGGGCTCGCGGCGCAGCTCCAATACATTGGCATGGCCGGGCATCGGTTCGACAAAATCGACCACACCAAAGTCGCCCATCGACTGGGTAAACTGTTCGAGCGTACCCGGGGTCATCAGCTGATCGGGGAAAAAGGCAACGCCATGGGCATGCCAAGCCCGCTTGATCTCATCCACCTGCTGCGCACTCAGCGCAACGGTCAAATCTAGGCCGGTTATTTCAACGCCAAAACCCGAGGGTCGGGGCGTTACGTTAATGTGTTGGTAATCGCTCATAGCGGGTTATCCTGACGCTGGCCGCCGCCTGTTTCTAGACAGCAGCTAAGGTGCGACGTTATTATCGAATGCATCCAGTCTAGCGAGCAACGCCACAATAAACAAATAGCGCGCGGCGCAATCATTCACTCAGGAGAAGAATCATGGCAGCAGTTCCCAAGGGCAGCACTATCGCGGTTACCGGCAGCACCGGTTTTATCGGCGGCTGGGTAGTGCGACAACTACTGGACCGAGGCTATCGGGTGCGCGCCTGTGTGCGCGATATCAACGACCACTCAAAAACCGATTTTCTGCGCCAGATGCCGGGCTTTAGCTCGGGGCGGTTGACGCTACACAGCGCCAATCTCGACCAAGCCGGCAGCTTTGACGCGATTTTTAAGGGCGCTCAGGGCGTTGTCCACCTGTCCCATGTCAGTGATTATAACGACCAAGACTATGTTGCTACGGTCTGCGACAATTTAATTAACAGTATCAATCGGTCCGCTTCGGTGGCCCGAGTAGTGGTCACCTCCAGTATTGCCGCGGTCATTTCTGAGGCGGATTTGCAGGAGCTGGTCAAGCGGCCGATCTGCGACGAGGATCGCTACCCCGACGAACTCAACCCCAAACGCAACCCGGCCAAGGGCCAAGGCTATTCGATGGGCAAAGTACTGGCCCAGCGCGCCTTTGCCGACGCCGCCGAAAAACAGGGCAGCTGGGACGCCATTACCTGCTGTCCGGCTGACAACGTTGGGCCGATACAATCGGCTCATCAAAAAGACATGGGGCCCTGGCAGCACATTATCGAAACGATGTTGTTAGGTCAGTATATGCAAAACGGCGCCTACCGGCCCTGGATGACGGTAGATGTGCGCGACGATGCGCACTGCCATATCGACCTGTTAGAAAGTGCCCAAGTGAGCAATGGTGAGCGCTATATTGCATGGTCTACCGACACCCGTAATATCGAAGATGTCTGTGCCAGTATCGATCGATTACTGCCTGAATTAATGCACGACACGCCGGCAGTGACCGACCCTTTTCCCGACCACATCAAGGCCCGGGAAACACAGATGCGCGAGATTTGGGCGGGTTGTGAGCTGCGTAACGACCGCATCCTCGCGGTAAGCGACATCAAATTTCGCGCTTTGGACGAGTCTATTCGCGACTGCGTGGAATCACTGGTTGCGGTAGCCGGGGTTGAAGTGAACCGGCGGAGCTAGCGCAGGCGGTGCTGGCACTGAAATCTGAACAACCGCTGCCAGCTATTGTCGGTAAGCACTCGCTAACGCTGTTTGCGCACTGATTTAATCAGGTCGAAGGCGACCTGAATGGTCTGCGCCTTTTCAGTGGCGATCTTCATCATATCTTCCGGCACCCCCTGCGCTATTAATTTGTCTGGGTGGTGCTGGCTCATCAAGCGCCGGTAAGCCTTTTTGATATCTTTGTCATTGTCGTCGCTTTTAACCCCGAGCGCGCGATAGGCCTGCTCGACCTCGTCGAGGCGCGGTGGTGGACGGCCCTGCGTGCCACCACCCCCGGCGCCAGCAAAGCCCTGTTGCGCAGTTAACATCGCCAACAACTGCTCAAACTGACGACCATTAATACCCAAATAACTGGCAGTACGAGTCAGTACGTCGCGCTCTGCCGGGTGCAGCTCGCCGTCGGCCAGGGCAACGGTAAACAAAAACTCAATTAACATAACCGGCAGATTCTGCTGCCGACCGCCCTCACTGATAAAGTTGGCGATCATTGGCTCCAGTTCAAAGTCAGCACTGGCACCTTGCTTGAAATATTCGATAGCCTGCACACGGTGTTCCGAGGTTAACCCCAGTCGGGTCATTAGCGCCTCGGCTTGCTGTACCTCGGCTTCGCTGACCCGGCCGTCGGCCTTGGCCAAGTGCCCCATTACCGTAAAGGTGGTCTCAAAAAATAGCTGTTGCAGCCGCTGACGATCGGCACCGTAGTCAAAGCCCATGGCTTGACCAATACCGCGATCAAAAAAGTGGCCAGCAAAAATACCGACGATGGCGCCGAAGGGCCCCGCTGTGAAAAAGCCGATTAGGGCACCAATAATCTTTCCAAATATCACGCTAGTGGTCTCCGTTTTCTATAAGTCGAGGTTTAACGCTCAATATCATTACTCAGTGTCATTACTTAATGTCATTGCTAAGTGTTATTGCTCAGCATCAGTATTCAATGTCGCGGCTCACTGTCTTTATAGGGCTGCTGCAGGCCGGGGGCGAGGCGGCGAAAGCGCTTGTATTCCCATTGGTACTGCTGCGGCGCTTCCCGCACTAGCGCCTCGACACCGGCATTCATTGCCGCTAAGGCAGCGGCGCGATCGGCACCGTAAATGGCCTCGTCGACCGAGCGTATTAGCAGCCGGTAACCACCGCCTTCGAGGCGCAGCATGGCCGCCACCACCACCGTTGCCGCGGTGCGCTCAATTAAATTCAGCGGCAGCGTGGCGGTCAATGTGTCGATACCAAAAAATGGCGCAAACTCGCCGCCGTTTCTAGCCGGCACCTGATCCGGTAAAATCACTGTGACCTCGCCACGACCCAGAGCCTTTAACAGCGCTTTGACCCCGCGCAGATTGGTCGGCACCAAGGTCGAGCCGTTGCGTGAGCGGGCACTGTACATGATGGTGTCCATAGCCTCCAGTGCCGGCGGCTGGTACAGGGCGGTGACGGCAAAGTGTTGGGCCATATACAGGCCCAGTACTTCCCAATTGCCCAGATGCGGTGCCAGTACCACCACCGGTCGGCCACTATCTTGGGCCGCGGTCATCAGCTGCAAACCCTCGACCTCAACCACCTGGCCGAGTACATCATCACTGGGCCAACA
This sequence comes from Paraglaciecola psychrophila, assembly GCA_047623385.1. Lineage (GTDB taxonomy): Bacteria > Pseudomonadota > Gammaproteobacteria > Pseudomonadales > Dasaniaceae > Oceanicoccus. Next base: position 14,708 of record JBLHLU010000004.1, on the reverse strand, counting down.
CCAGGACCCACCTAACTCCAGCGCCAAGGTGCCTAGATGAGCTAGGCTTTGGCGCGCTAACAGCGCTCGTTCAGTGTTGCTCAGCTCGGGCAGGCACAGCGCCAAATTGATTTCGCTGATCGAGCGGGCGCGACCATTGAGCCGCCACAGACCTGCGCCAATGAGGCGGCCCAATGTAGCTGCAAGCGACAGCGACAGCAGTGCCAGCATTCGCAGCACGGTGTGTAGCAGATATTGCTTTATCTTTTTCATCGTATCAATCCACGCAGAGGGCCGAATGATACCGTGTTATCAGCTTGGCAGATATGCCGGCAATAATATTGCAATTACAGTGCTGGCGAAGTCACGCTATAATGCCGTCCTTTAGCCGTTGCGAGCGAACATGTCCTGCACCACAGCCCACTGCAACCGACAGCACAGTAGCCCAAACCCTTTATGGGTCCGTGCTAGCGCAGAACTACAGCGATGAAGTTAGTCATTCTGGACCGAGACGGGGTCATTAACCATGATTCCGACGCCTATATAAAAAGTGCTGAGCAATGGCTTCCTATCGCCGGTAGCATTGAGGCAATTGCCGATCTGCACCGGGCCGGATTCACCGTCACAGTGGCTACCAACCAGTCTGGACTGGCTCGCAAGTTGTTCGATCTGCAACAGTTGCAGGACATGCACCGGAAGATGGAGGATTTGGTGGTGGCGGCGGGAGGGCAGTTAGCCGGCATTTTTTACTGCCCGCATGGCCCCGAGCACGGCTGTGACTGCCGTAAACCCAAGCCAGGTTTGATCGATATGATTGCGCGAGAACTACAGGTCAGTGCCGCCGGTGCCTATTTAATTGGCGACTCACTGCGAGATTTGGAAGCGGGAGTACAGCGCGGCTGTATACCGCTATTGGTCAGAACCGGCAAGGGTGCAAAAACCTTGATACAACTGGCGCAACAGGATAACCCGGCGCTGTCATCGGTGGCAGTATTCGACGACCTCGCGGCTGTCGCTCACTATTTAATTGAACAGAATTAACATGACTACAATTGTACTCACACTGCGACTAATGGTCTTTTATCTCGGTTTTGCACTCACCCTGGTTTGGATCAGCACTACCGGCATTCTTTTTCTCAGCTTTGCCCGCCACGGACTTCGCACCGGCTATGTTCTGCTGTGGAACCGATACGTAATCTGGTCAGGGCGCTGGATTCTAGGCCTGCGCTTTGAGGTTATCGGTGCGCACAATTTGCCCATAGGCCCCTATGTAGCCTTAGCCAAACACCAGAGCCAGTGGGAAACCTACTTTTTGCAGTACTACCTAGCCCCGGTCTGCACGGTGCTAAAAAAAGAGCTACTCAACATACCGTTTTTTGGTTGGGGGCTGCGTCTAACCAACCCTATTGCCATTAATCGGGACAGCCCTAAACAGGCACTTAAACAGACTTTAGCACTGGGCAAGAGCCGACTACAGCAGGGTAATTCCGTATTAATATTTCCCGAGGGCAGCCGCATCAAAACCGGCAGTGCCGCCAAATATGCCCGCGGTGGCGCCAATGTTGCGGTGGCCGCGGGGGTGCCGGTGGTGCCCATCGCCCTCAACGCAGGTGAATTTTGGCCCACCCGCCAGTGGCTGAAATACCCCGGTAAGATTACCGTCTCGATCGGTGAAACTATAGACAGCAGTGCATTAAGTAGCCGGGAGATTACCGAACAGGCCCGGCAGTGGATCGAGGCCGAAGTTGAAACTATGGACAAACACCAACCATAGGCCTTGGCGTCGCTGTATGCTTAGCCCGCGCTATAGCCGCGGCATCGATCTGTAGCCACTGCCCGGGGCGTTATCAAAATACCTTGTTGCACTATTTAGCTACACTACCTTGTCGCCCACCCACCCACCTCGACAGTGCGCTAACTATGTATATACCCAAAGCTTTTGCCATCACCGATCGCGCTACCCAGCACGCTTTTATTGAAGCTAACGGATTTGGCCAGCTTATTTCATCCTGCGATGGCCGCCCGTACTCGACCCATCTACCGTTTATGTTATCGGCAGACAAAAAATATTTGCTGGGCCACTTAGCAGCCAACAACCCGCAGTTGCGAGACCTCGAAGGCCAACTGCTGCTGGTGACCTTGCAAGGTGCCCACGACTACATCTCACCGAGTTGGTATAGCAAGCCCGGTGTACCCACGTGGAATTATCAGGCCCTGCATATCTACGGTTGCTGTCGATTAATCACTCAGCCACAGGCCTTAGCGCAGTTGGTTAATCAGCTCAGCGAAAAATATGAAGCCGGCTTTGCTGAACCCTGGCAGCCCGACTATCAAGCCTCGCTGTTAGGCGCGATCGTCGGGTTCGAGATCGAAATCAATGACATTGAGTGCAAGTTCAAGCTCAGCCAAAACCGCTCATCGCAAGAACGAGCTGCTATTGTGCGGCAGTTGGAAAAGGCGGGGGCATCGGCGCTAGCAACAGCGATGGATGACTCGAAAATCTAAACGCCCGCTCAGCTGGCCATCAGCACCAAGTATTCAACACCGTTAATGCCCTGTTAATCACAATAGGCTACCATGACTTATTGTATTAACGGTTGGCACCAAAGCATATTATGGTTAAATCTCTATTATTGCTGTCATCACTACTGCTCGCTCTGGGCAACGCTGCGCTTGTCGAAGCGGCGCAAAACGACCGCAACGATGTTAATCAAGCAGCACCGACACAGCAAACTACAACACAGAAAACCACGGTTAAACTCTCTGCGACGCCCCCTAGAGAAGGTGAAAGTATTTGGCTGGAAAAAAAACTAGCCCCCTCAACCCGCTGGATAGAACGACTGATAACACCACTCAATCGATGGATGGAGCAAAAGGTGCAAGCGGTAAAGCCCGCCGCTGGCAAGGCGCTCGCCGCTGCTATTAAACCCTTACGTGCGGACGGCGACAGCACACTATTGTCTAAGCAACAGATAAGTGCCATCGCACAGCAGCACGCCCCCGGCAAAGTACTCGCCGTTAAACTACTGCCGCCTGCGCAGCCGCCGCAACGCTACCGGGTAAAATTACTATCGCCGGAGGGGGTCATACGCCTGCTGTATTTTAATGCAAAGTCCGGAACAGTCCTCGACAATAGCCTCAGTGGAGGACGCTGATATGCGAGTGCTGATAGTCGAGGACGACATTGAATTACAAGGCCAGTTACAGCGGCGCCTGCAAATGGCAGACTTCCATGTCAATGTAGCGGGCACCGCGGTGGAGGCATTTTTTTATGCCGCCGAATACACCTTAGATTTGGCTATCGTTGATCTGGGTCTACCGGAAATTGATGGCATTGAATTAATAAAACGTCTGCGTGAAGAGGGCCGAGACTTTCCAATACTGATTTTGACCGCCCGCAGTGGCTGGAAAGAAAAAGTCAGAGGATTGGACGCCGGTGCCGATGACTATCTAACCAAACCGTTTCGGGCCGAAGAACTTCAAGCCCGTATCAATGCCTTGGTAAGACGCTCGATCGGCTACGGACAAACACTATTAACCGCTGGACCGATCGCACTCGATGCTAAAAATAGCATCGTCTATCTGAATCAAGAGGAGCTCAGTCTTACCGCGTTCGAATTTAAAGTACTGCAGTATTTTTTGGGTAGACCGCGCAGGGTCATCACCAAATTTATGTTGATCGATCATCTCTATGACGATGCACAGGACCGAGAGAGTAATGTGATTGAAGTTATCATCGCCAGGTTGCGGAAAAAACTGGACCCTGACGGCTCACTGCAACCGATAGAAACTTTGCGCGGCCGCGGCTATCGATTTATGAATAAAACATCATGATGCGGTCACTGTCACAGCGTTTGTTTCTCTCAGCGGTGGTGGTGTTAGGGCTGTTCCTCGTTGCCGCGGGATTAATACTGGAACATTTTTTTACCGTTAGTATGGAAAATATCGTACGAGAACAACTCCAAGGTCACACCTACGCATTGATGTCTATTGCCGACAATAACGGCGGTTCTATAGCCCTGCCCGAAAAATTGCCAGAACAACGCTTCAACAGCGACAGCGACGCACTCATTGCCATTGTCACCGACAGCCAGCAGGTCGAATCCTGGCGCAGCCTGTCGGCGGCAGGTAAGCGTTTCAACTTACCGCCGCCGGCGGAGGGCGAGTGGCTATTTGGGCGCGCGGTGGACAGCAATGCCAATGCCTATTATATCTCTAGCTACAGTGCCCTGTGGCCCGACGAATTTGGCCAGAACAAAGTTTTTGTCTTTACCATCATGGAAACCACTGAAAATTATCGGTCTGCACTTGGAAATTATCAACTAGTGATCGCTGCCAGCATGACGGTAATCGCACTGGTACTGTTGGCGCTACAAACGATTATTCTGCGCTGGGGTCTGGGTACTGTGCGCAGTGTTGCGGTCGATGTTGCCGCAATGAATGCCGGCGAGTCCAACTCTCTCAGTGGCGCCTACCCTAGAGAGCTACAACCGCTGATCAACAATGTGAACAATCTCATCAGCAACGAGCGCCGTCAACGCGAACGCTACCGAACACGTATGGCAGACCTATCACACAGTTTAAAAACCCCACTGTCGGTGCTGCGCGGCATAGCCGGCGATACTGACAATGGTGGCGCAGCTATTTCCCGCGATCAAATTCTCAACACCGTAGCTAGGCAAGTCGACCGTATGGACTTAACCGTTAATCACCAATTGCAATCGGCGGTAGCCAGTGAGCAAGCGGTGAGTTTTATCGCTCAACCACTAGCACAGGAGGTGGCTACCATTATTGCTGCTTTGGGCAAGGTCTATCGCGATAAGCCTATCGCTGTCGAAGTCGATATTGCGCCGTCGTTGTCATTTTTTGGCGACGAAAATGATCTCGCTGAAATACTGGGCAACTTACTCGACAACGCCTATAAATATGCCTATCGTCGCGTTAAGGTTAGCGCAGCTAAAAAAATAAGTGATGTGCATACACAATTATGGCTGCAAGTAGAAGACGACGGCCCCGGCGTGCCCAGCGCCGAGCGCTCCAGTATTTTGCGCCGTGGCGTGCGCCTAGACAGCAACGCCGAGGGTCAAGGTATCGGTCTGGCGATGGTGCGTGAAATTATAGCCAGCTATCAGGGCAGCATAGAAATCGGCGAATCAACGCTCGGTGGAGCGCTTTTTAAATTGACTGTTGCCAGTAAATAAGCCCTTTTCTATCGCTCTGCAGTCACTAATCCTATAGGCGTTTTTTTGGAGACACTAACCTATGAGCAAAGTACTATTGTCAAAGTTACTAACCGCTGTACTGATTTCACTTACCCTCGCTGCCTGCTCTAGTGTAACAATAAGGCCTGAGGGGGGTAGCAAAAATCGCGACGAACCCAGTTATCTGGACAGCAAACCGTTTTACTTTTGGGGTTTAGTCGGTGAACACGAGATCGACGTCAATGCCCTGTGCGAAGGTGCGGCCGTTGAACAAATGCAAACAGTGACTACCGTTTCGGATTTTTTGTTGAGCACTGTGACATTATATATTTATGCACCACGAACCGCTAAAGTTTGGTGCGGGGATTAGACTATGAAAATATATAAAGAAATCGTTTTACCGCTGCTTTTGTGCTGCTCTATTAGCGGCTGTAATACTCTGACATTTGTGCAAAACGAAGAGACACGCCCGCAACCAAAAAGTAGCCACTGGCATCATGCAACATTGAATGGCATGGTTGAAATAAGTCCACCGCTCAACCTTAAAGAAGTCTGCAAGGGAACAAGCTGGAACAAAATTACTACCGAGCACCGTTTTTACAACACACTTAGCGAGTTATTGTTACCTCGCGTTGCCGGTCTTTTACTGTATAGCTCTTGGACCGCTGAAGTTGAATGTTATAGTCCGAGACTAAGTGCAGAATAGTTGCTGGTTAATAATCAGTTAATATTCAGTTAAGTTAAAGTTAAGCCACTATCGCTAAAGTAGCCACCTCATATTAATCAAACAGGTGTCTACTATGAACAACATTCAACGCTCACTCATTGTAACTGTAATTGCCGGCGGCTGCGCTGGCGTGATTCATGCCAGCGACGCAGTCGGGCCAGGTGACAGCGACAGTCGCTGGATCCTCGGCGCCGGCGCCGCCAGCTATAATAATATTTATCGCGGCGAAGGTAGCGAGGCGGTCGTTTTCCCCAATATCATCTACAACGGTGAACGTTTTTTTGTTAAGGACGGCGCTTTCAATCTGTCACTGCTGCAAGGAGACGCTTTTAGTGGTGGTCTTATCGTCAAACTACAGGGTAACTTTCTCACCGACGACAGCGACTACGACGACAATCATCTACTGGCGGGCCTAGAAGAGCGAGAAACGAATATTGACGGCGGCTTTTTTATCAATCACAGCACTGAGATGGGTCGTTTCAATGCTACTGTATTGACCGACGCCAGCAGCGAACACGGTGGTCACTCGCTGGCGATGAGTTATACCTTTGATCTCACTGCCGGCAACTGGGCGATCAATCCAGTCATTGGTCTACAGTGGATTAGCGACAAAAAAGTGGACCATCTATACGGTGTCAGCGCCAGCGAAGCCACGACTTTTCGTACCGCCTACGAGGCCGACTCGGCGGTCAATGTTTTTGCCGGTGTACGTGGACGCTATCAGTTAAACCAACACTGGGATGCTAACCTCAGCGCGGGAGTCACCTCGCTGAGCAGCAGCATTAAGGACAGTTCTATTATTGAAGACGATCTGGCATACCATGTCGGCGCGTCGATCAATTACAACTTTTAACAGGGCAAGATAATACCGCATTTAATCGGCCGGCCTACACGGTAGCAGAACGTGAAGACCGGTCCGTTGCTTGTTGAATATAGCGAACCGATGCAATATCTGAGCGCTATGCGGTAGTGGTGGCTCTAGATCAGCCAGCGCTGTTAAGCCCCTGTTACCGACCTCTGGCTAAGTGGCAACAACAGCTTGCCTGTTCCGCAGCCAGAGTAGAATAACCAAAACCGGCACTGTTATGATCCACTAGACCCTGCGCTTTGAGGCGAATATTCAAACGGGTTGACGAGACATCGTCACGACGCTCAAGCAGTTCACAAAAGGCCATGCAATGGCCGTGCTACCCAGAAAAAATAGGCAGTAAGTGAGGTTTTTCCAGCAACTAAAGCAGCCTCACGATCGGTCGGCCAAAACGAGAATCGATTGTCGATGGCATCATCATCACTTGCCCTTGGCGCTACAGAATATGAAGCGGCAAACTAGTTGTCACGATGATTGTAGCCGAAGCTTATGTCATGCACTTCAGATTTGAATCCTCGAGACATTAAAGCCCGGCGGTGACGGAAAGTAGCTAAGGCCCAGCCCTTATTCGTCGCCCTTGACCGTCACAGAGCTAGCACACATTCTGTCTTTTTATCATACGGTTAGCTGCTTTAGCCATACCGAAATCCAAGCTGAGACAGGACCACTGATGTCACACTCAAAAACGATACGCGACTTAGGCTATCAACAGCACTGTGACATCAAGGTTTTTCCGCAGGCTTGAATCCGTGCATAGCGGCATGGTTACTCGTCAGTAACCGGGTATCAGTCCCTCTTTTATTATTTTAACAAGGCGCTAAACAATGGATTCCGAGCAAAGGTTGAGCAATAAGAACGTTGCGATAGGGCATGCGATAGAGGCTGCCATTCGAATCGGCATACTATTGCTACTGGTCTATTGGTGTTTTGACATCGTCAGGCCGTTTTTAGTGATGATTGTCTGGGGCATTATTATTGCGGTAGCGGTCTACCCAGTCTATAAGAGCGCTAGTTTACACCTACCCGGGGCAGAAAAAACCGCCGCCGTTTTATGCGTTGTTTTGCTGACAGCGATAATTTTAGTGCCTACTTTGATCCTTTCTTCCTCCGCAATTACAGCTGCCACTGATCTTGCCAAACAACTCAACAGTGGCGTGTTACATATTCCCCCACCGCCCGAACAGGTCGCCAACTGGCCGTTGATTGGAGCGCGTGTTTCTGCTTTATGGACGCTGGCTTCAGAGAATATAGCCGCCGCATTAGCCCAAATCCAGCCGCAATTGAGAGCGACCGGTCTGTGGCTGCTCACCAGCGCGCGCTCAGTGGGTGCCGGACTATTACAGTTTGTTGGTGCGATTGTTATAGCTGGTTTCTTTTTACTGTACGCCGGCGCTGGCAGAAATATTTCACTGCGCTTTAGTAAAAAGGTTTTAGCCGACAAAGGTGAACACTATGTTGAGCTGGCAGCCAAACTAATCCGCAGCGTTACTCTTGGCATACTCGGGGTGGCTATGCTGCAGGCGCTACTCGCTGGTATGGGTTTCATTTTTATGGATATTCCCGGCGCCGGTCTATGGTCGATATTGGTATTGCTGTTGGCGGTTATACAAATTGGCCCCGGGCCGGTGATGATTGGCGTAGCCATTTACGTGTTCAATACCGCTGAGTTGATTCCGGCGATCATATACCTGGGTTGGAGTATCGCTGTTGGGCTGGTTGACAATATCCTCAAGCCCTTGTTATTGGGACGGGGAGTAGACGTTCCCATGGCGGTGGTATTTATCGGCGCTATTGGCGGATTTCTAAGCATGGGTATTATCGGCCTGTTTCTAGGATCAGTGATTTTGGCCTTGTCTTATTCGCTGCTGATTATGTGGCTGAATGAGCCCGATTAGAGTTTGGCCCTAGGCATTGCTAACCGAGCCTATAATTATTGTTGTGATTAATAAAAGGCCTAATTCACTCTGCCGCTTTTAATCATCGCTCTGGCGGTTCAGCCGCCGCGCTGTTAATAACTGCTGTAACAAAAAAGGCGCCTAATCCGCAACGGAGAAGGCGCCTTTACTAGTGAGTAACACTAGGTATACGTTTTACTTTTTTGTTTTTGTACCCAAACTTATTACAACGAGCCCTCGATGGTCCAGCCTGACCACCAGGCATCCGCTTTTTCGGTACCGGGAGCAACCGCACCCACAAAGCCGTTAGCTTCAAATTCAAAGCCAGATCCATTATCAACTGCGGTGATGCTCGGTGCAGTCACTATCGCTTCGGCATCAGTAATCGCATAGGCATCATCAAGTTCAACTGCGCTGTCGCCACTGTTGAACTCACTGTCGGCACTGCGTTTGTCGTAGAAACCGTCTTCACAGTTAGCCAGTACGTTAACCAGCACAACTTCAGAAAACACATCTAATACGTCATCGCCGTTGGTATCGGCGTCGTCTATACGAATACAACCGGTGTCAAAACCTTTAACCGCAGTATTGTAAATAGACGTGGTCAAGGCGCCACGCAGGCGCATACCCGGTTGCTCACCTTTGCTAGAGTCACCGTCGTTATTCACCGCACTGCCGAGCACTAAGATGTTAGCCAATACCGCTTCGGTTTCGGGTACAAACTCGTCATCACTGGAGTTGGCCTCGATGCCGCGTGGGTCGTTGCTACCGGTAGGGCTGTTCTTGTTAGGGTTCTTACGGATGATGGCGTATTGAATATTACCGCGATAGCCTTCGTCGTAGTCGATATCGTCGTCATCGTTATTGGTCAATACCAAATGGGTGGCGTTGACTGTACCGCCAAACCATTCGACGCCGTCGTCCAAATTGTTGTGTACTTGCACGTAGTCAATGGTAGTGCCGTGACCCACACCTTGCAGGGTCAAACCGTTAATCTCATTGTTAGGACCTGCGATAAGGCCACCTTCAACAATGCGAACGTACTTAATAATACCACTGTCGTCAGCGTCGTCATTACCGCCGTACACAGCGACATCGGTGCCACCTTCTCCTTCAACGTTACACACGGTACCGCTGCCGTAACACACTCCAGTACCGCCTTGACCGAATTGCGGGGCAAAACCTTGCACAATCAATCCGCCCCATTCCCCTTCACCATCAAAATCGTCATCACTTAAGCTACTAAAGGTGATCGGGCTAGCGGCAGTGCCCTCGGCGTGTAATTTGGAACCCCGGGTCACCAGCAGTGTGCCGTCGTCAAAGGCGCGAACATCTACACCAGGTTCAATAGTCAAAGTGACACCGTTGTTTCTAATCGCTGCGACATCGGCATCGGTAACCACATTAACATTGCCTTTACCGACTTTGACGGTACCGGACAAACGCCACTGAACACCGCGTACAAAGCTATAGTCCTGATCAATAGTACCGCTGACGGTACATACCGATAAGTCATCATTACAGGAGGCAAAACTGGTCTCTTCGGGTTGTGCCGAGTTCAACGATCCCTCGATGGTCCAACCTTCCCACCAACCGCTAGCCGCTGCCGGGTCAACCGCACCGACATAGGCCGTTTGCTCAAACACAAAGCTAGAACCGTTGCCCACGGCTATAATCGTTGGTGCTTCATTTAATACCGCTGCCGCTTCGCTAATCGCATAAGTTGGGCTGTAACTGAGCACCGAACTAATTGTATTGCTGGCATTGTCGGCACTGCGTTTGTCGTAAAATCCGTCTTCACAATCGGCGATAATATTGGTTAAGCTGACATTCGAAAAGGCATCGTTAGAACCGTCACCATTGGTGTCAGCATCGTCAATGCGAATACAACCGGTATCAAAATTGTCGACAGAGGTGTTGTAAATAGCCACCCTAACCGCGCCGCGTAGCCGCATACCCGGCTGTTCACCCTTGCTGGAATCGGCATCATTGTTTACTGCGCTTCCAACGATAGTAATATTGGCGAGGGTCGCGTTAGTTTCTTCGACAAACTCGTCATCGCTGGAGTTAGCTTCGATGCCCCTAGGGTCATTGCTGCCGGTGGGTGACGTTTTATTAGGGTCTTTTTGAATAATGGCAAACTGGATATTACCCCGGTAACCTTCGTCAAAATCGATATCGTCGTCATCGTTGCCGGTTAACACCAAGTATTTGGCATCAACAGTACCGCCGAACCACTCGACGCCGTCGTCCAAATTATTGTGCACCTGTATATATTCAAGCGTAGTACCGTGGCCAACACCTTGTAGCGTTAAACCGTTTATCTCGTTGTTCGGGCCGGCGACCAAACCGCCCTCAGCGATGCGAACATAACGAATAATGCCGCTGTTGTCGTCGTCTTCGTTACCGCCGTAAACCGAGATGTCTGTACCACCTTCACCCTCAACATTACATACTGTACCCGAGCCGTAACAGGCGCCCGTTCCACCAGCACCAAATTGCGGTGCAAAGCCCTGAATAATAACGCCACCCCACTCACCGTAACCGTTGAGATCTGAATCTGCCACACTACTAAAGGTTATAGGACTTGTCGCACTACCCTCGGCCATCAGTTTTGAACCGCGAGTGACTAATAAAGAACCGGTATCGAATGCACGAATTTGCGTACCTGGCTCTATCGAAAGGGTAACACCTGCATCTTTAACTGCCTGTACATCAGCGTCATTGGCGACATTCACATTACCTGCGCCCACCGCGACGATACCGTCGAGGCGCCACTCTATATCGGCCGTTAGGATAAAATCAGTGTCGACGTTGCCACTGAGCGTACCGGTTGAACAATCCGTATTGTAGCTGATAAAACTTGTGGCTACGGTGTCGGCACAGGATCCTGTACCGCCGTCGCTGCCGCCGTCAGTGCTGCTATCGTCCACAGCTGTTTCACTGATGTTAATAGTTACGTCGTCGCCGCCGCTACCGCCGCTACAGGCGGTCAGTAAGGTGGAGCTGACCAGAGCAACGGCCAAAAATAGTTTTGTGCGCATCATCGGTTTTTCCTCTCGTGTATTACATTCGTTCATTACTAGAACTGAACATTTAATAGGGTTAACAAAAATAGGTAATTTTTACTTGGGTAAATGGGTCATTAGAATTCGTAACTAAAACTGAGTGATAGCGAGGTACCTTCTTGGTAACTTTCAGTTACCACATTGTTTTGTTTCCATTGAACATCTTCATTGAGCAAGTTTTTAATCTGGGCTTTAAAAACCATAACGTCTTCGTCTAAATAAACCGTTTTTTCATAGTTGAGATCAACTTGAACTTGGCCAACTTCATATCGCGGGCCGTTGTTATCACCCCGAGTTACCTGAAAAATACGATCATCAAAATAGTTAATGAGTAAGGTGAATTTTTGCTCGCTGTCGTAGTCGTCAAAACCGAAACGAATATTGGCCAGCAGTGGTGATTGCCCCTGCAGCTCTCGGTTTTTTGAATCGATACCCTCTAGTCGCAGAGAATCGTCATCGAGATCGACTTCGGAGTCGATGTAGGAAATATTAGCGCCGATAAACACTAGCAGTTCCGAACGATCAATAAGATTTTTAGTGAAGTCCAGCTCGATACCGGTCAGCTCAGCGCCTAAGGCATTGCGGAAAGTAATTCCTTTGGCAGCAGACCCCGAGGCATCCGGTACTGCGCGCTCTATAGGGTCAGTCATTTCTTTATAAAAATACGCCAGACTAATGCTCTCGCTGTCGGAGTAGTAATATTCCAGTCGCATATCGTAGTTGTCGATGTTGGATACTTTCAGTGCACTGTTACCGAAGATCGGCTCGTCAGTTTCAGGGTCAAAAGACAAAGATTCTGAGCGCTCAATAATGCCTGGATACGACACCGTGCTACTGTAGGCCATGCGCAGCTGAAGCTTCTCGTTAAACAAATAGGTCAAACCGATGGAGGGCAACGTTTCCTGAGAGGACAAGATATTGGATGCGGCTTTTTCATTGGGGTAGGTCAAACTCTGGTTAAACTCTTCCTGGCGCAGTCCCGCCACAACGATCATATTTTCACCGAACTCTACGGTGCCGTTGAGATAAAATGCATTGATATACTCATCGGCGTTATAGGCGTCAGTGTTGGTAGTATTGGCACTGAGGCGCACCCGATCCAGAGCAAAGTTTTGATAGGACAATACACTTTCGAGATCTTGCTCATCACTAAAGCTAATGTCGTCAGCTCGGTCGCCGCGGCCAATACCAAAACGGTACAACTCAACCTCCCGACTTCGGTCGGAGTACAACGCGCCGGCGGTAAATTCAACAAAGATATTATCACTAACATTCATCGGCAGGGTGTAGTCAATAACCACATCAACACTGTCTTCTGTCATTTCAGACCAACGTCTTTCCAGCGAGGAGGTCGCTAGATTACCGTTCAAATAAGTATAGGTGCGGCGGTCGGGCTCATGGCGGTCGGTCACTGAATAGCCTATGCGCCAATCTAACTGATGGTCTTGCTCACTGGTCGCAATGGCATGGCTTCCAGAAAAATGTTGCGCCATTAACTCTCGCTCGACCCATTCCAAAATGACCCGCTGAACTTCATTGTCTTCGTCATCAATACCGATATCCTGCCTAGCCTTGTCATCGGTATTGTGCAGATAAATAGTTTTACTTAATATTTCGTCGCCGCCGTCAAACTGAAAACCGGTAACAAAGTAGCCATTAATATTAATGTTTTCAACACTGCGAGAATATTTACCACTGGTGCCCAGCGGATCTGACAGTTTGCCATCGAGGCGATTTTTGGTGGTATTTTTGTAGCCAAGTGTACCGTAATAGGCAAATTCACCACTGTCCATTTCCAAGCGGTCACCGTGTACCAGCGACATCGATACGTCGGGATTACTCTTTTTCATGCGCAGGTTGTAGTCGTCTTGAAACTGTACCGCTAAGGCCGCCGCTTGACGTGGGTCGGTACAGCGCTCGGCGTCTATGGAGATATCGCAAATGGTAAGACTTCTACCACCTTTAGTCGCTGCAAGTACCTGCTCAGGCAAGTCACGTAAACCTGAGTCATAGCCGCTCCAATCGTCGTCGCTACTGCGGTAGCTTATTATATCGTCGCCGGTAAAGTCGAAGTTATAAGACTGTGATAGTGAAAATTTGGTGATTTTTTGGTCCGGTAAGCCGCGCGTTTTCATTTTTACCGCGCCACCAGTAGTACTACCTAACAGATCAGGTGAGTAGGTTTTTTGAATTTCAACAGCACCGATAATAGTGGTCGGAAACAAGTCTAGCTGGACATCGCGACGCATCGGGTCGGTACTAGGCATCAGCATACCGTTCAAGGTGCTAGAAATATAACGACCATCCAAGCCCCGCACGTTGGCATATTTTCCCTTCTGCACAGTCACTCCCACTATTCGCGATAGGCCGGCAGCGACATCGCTATCACCGGCACGCTCCATCTCGGTAACGTCCATAGTGTCAATAACATCGGCCGAGTAGCGCTCACTCTCAGAAAAAGCCGACGTTTTTATTTTTGCGACAACGGTGACTTCTTCAATTTCTCGAGTTTGACGGTCAATAGAAAAATTTTGGCGACCGGTGTTGCCGGCAATAACGCGGTAATTGCTGGCACTATCGCTACCAAAATTTGGATGAACCACTTCTAGCTTGTAGACACCACGAGGAATCGTTAGCGAGTATTGACCACTAAAACTCGTTTCTTCCTCTATATTCAGTTGCACAATTCGCACAGTCGCCCCTGATATGGGCAGTCCGTTAGCACGTACGACACCTTCGATAGTACCGCTGGTACCCCCTCGTTTGAGCTGGAGTGCCTCACCGGGAATATAACTTTCTAAGCTCAGTTCGGGCTCAGCGGCAGTGGTCATAACTACTGCAATGTCAACATGGTGTTGCGGTTTAGATTGGAATTCATAACGACGTAATAACTGCCCCCTGTTGGTAAGTTCGAGAACATGCTGTCCTTCAGCCAAATCGAAAAAGACCAAACCTTTAGTATTAAAGGGC
>JBLHLU010000003.1:0-42851 GCA_047623385.1 Paraglaciecola psychrophila | reverse complement strand
TCAGAATATAACCTTCCTGGCTGATAATGACCCCTGAGCCAAGGCTGCGCTGGATACGCTCTTGCAAGCGGATGTTTTTTTGTTCCAAGTAGCGTTTGAACAGCGGGGTGTCAAAGACGGCGGGCATTTTCTGGCGGACGGTCTTGCTGGTGTAAATATTGACGACTGCCGGGGCAGCTCGATTGAAGGCTTCGGCGTAAGAGTAAGGGCCTTGAGTCACAGAGGCTGCACTGGCCTGTGCGGCGGCGGGCTGGCCACCGGGGGTTAGGCCGGAAAGCAAAGCCGGGAAGTAGTCGAGTATAATGATCGCCGCCAGTAGACCGAAGACTACCGGCCAGCGCAGGAATAGAATAACTGAAGTCATAAGAACGTCGCGTTGTGGAACTGTGTTGTTATTGGCAGGAGGCCCATGAGCACCTCCGTTATGTTGCCGCTAGCGGCCTTCAGGGTTCTGTTTTGACTGACGTTGGCGCTGGCCTATTGCTCTGTTGCTGATAATCGGGCGGTGCTACTGAGTCGACCGCTGGTGCATCGGCACCATCCCCGGGTTGCAACAGTTTTGCGGGGGCCGCTGGGGGGCTCTTATCCGGGGTTGTGGGATCGGACGCCGTTGGCGACGTGACATCTGGCTGCTCTGTTTCGACAGCGCTGAGGCCTTGCTCGATGACTAGCGGTCCGTTGCGCTCTGTGCTGTTACTATCGAGGGCTGTTAGCGCCGTGTCGCTGTGCTCTGCTGCTAATAATTGTGCCCCCACGGCCAAGTGCTCGTGAACATTGCGGTAGCTGTCGGTCATGGTATTGACCAGTTCCGCGGTTTCAGAAAAATGGTTGGCTACTTGTTTTTGGTACTGTTGCTGTTGCTGCTGCAACGCCTCGAGTTCTTGCTGAAGTTGCTGCTGTTTGAGCGCCGAGGGCGCTTTCCACTTGCCGAGCAGGTAGCCGGCGGCAATCCCGAGTATCGTGCCGCACAGAGCAATCAGATACAGTGTTTCGGCGGAGTGCATAATCGATCCTCTATAGAGCTAAACGTCTTTGGGTATTGTACCGCTTTAGCGCCAGCGGCAGAAGATCTCATTGCAGTAGTTGTGCTGTAGGGGCTGGGTCGCCGGGCCGACGACACTGCCATAGTTTGCTGCCGGTGTTGCTAGCGAAATTTAGTGCCGGTGCAATTGCCTATTCGAGTCGACATCGGTAGAGTTGCGCTGCAACAGTTACTGCCCAGCATATTGCTTAATTCCTCAGCCTTCAGTCCTAATGTTATGACGCCACTACAACGCTATCAGCAAGACCTCAAACGCCCCGACTTCTCCTTCGATCCAGCCCAGCAGCAGGCGGTAGAGCTGTTGCAGGACCTGCACGATCGATTGCTGCGTGGTTCGGGGGCCGAGCCCGGATGGGGTGCGCGTTTACTGGCTCTACTGCGCGCACCCGCGGTGCCGGTGCCAGAGCGCGGCTTGTATATGTGGGGTGGTGTTGGTCGTGGTAAGACCTACTTGATGGATGCCTTTTACGACTCCTTGCCTTTTGAGCAAAAAATGCGAGCCCACTTCCACCGTTTTATGCAGCGTGTACACGCCGAGTTGCGGGTAATAGAGGGGCAGAAGAATCCGTTAGAATTGGTTGCTGACAAATTGGCTGGAGAGGCTCGAGTCATCTGCTTTGACGAGTTTTTTGTCTCCGACATCACCGACGCGATGATTTTGGGTGGCCTATTTGAGCAGTTGTTTGCTCGCGGTGTTACCCTCGTAGCGACATCGAACATTATCCCCGACAGGCTCTATTATAACGGCCTGCAACGCAGTCGTTTCCTACCCGCTATTGCGCTAGTCAATCAGCATACTCAAGTGGTTAACATCGACGGTGGGGTTGACTACCGGCTGCGCACGCTGGAGCAGGCTGAGCTCTACCACAGCCCACTCGATGACCAGGCCGATGAGAGTTTGCAGCGCTCATTTACACGTTTGAATCCCGATCCCGAGCACGTAATGACTGATGAACCGGTAATGATTGAAGGTCGGGCTATCGTCGCCCGCTTTGTTTCGGACGACGTGGTGTGGTTTGATTTCAGAGCGCTCTGTGATGGGCCTCGCAGTCAGATGGATTACATCGAATTAGCCCGGGAGTTTCATGCGGTGCTAATCAGTGATGTGCCGCAGATGTCGGCAAAGATGGAAGATATGGCTCGCCGCTTCATTAATCTGGTCGACGAGTTTTACGATCGCAACGTAAAGTTGGTAGTGTCCGCCGAATGTGCGCTCGATCAGCTCTACGCAGGGGGACGCCTGGATTTCGAATTTGAGCGCACCCGCAGCAGATTGCTGGAAATGCAGTCCCATGAGTATTTGGCGCGTCCACACAAACCCTGATAGCCGCCGCTGAAGGGTTGGCGGCTGTGACTGAGAAGCCCGGCCCTTGGGCTTGCAAAGAAAACAGAAACTTTAGTGGCGAATGCGCTTGAAAATTTCCGCGCAGTTCTGTAGTATTCGCGCTCTTCGTAACAACGGGCGTAATTAGCCCCCCAAGCGTAAAGTTTAGAGGTTCAAGATACAATGAAGACCTTCAGTGCAAAAGCTGCCGACGTGCAGCAGGATTGGTTTGTGGTTGATGCCGAGGGCAAAACCTTGGGTCGTTTGGCTACCGAGATTGCCCGGCGCCTGCGTGGTAAGCACAAGGCGGAATATACCCCCCATGTCGATACTGGTGATTATATTGTTGTTGTCAATGCCGAAAAGGTACGTGTCACCGGCAACAAGGCCAAAGGTAAGATCTATTACAGCCACAGTGGTTATGTAGGTAATTTGAAGTCAATCAGCTTCGAGAAGCTGATCCAAAAGGCACCTGAGCGTGTTCTCCAGACAGCGGTTAAAGGCATGTTGCCCCATAACCCGCTTGGTCGCGAGATGTTCAGAAAGCTTAAAGTTTATGCGGGTAGTGAGCATCCCCACGCTTCCCAGCAACCTCAGTCATTAAGTATTTAACGGAAGACACAGCTATGTCAGCCACTCAATATTACGGTACCGGTCGTCGTAAGACTTCCTCAGCGCGAGTATTTATGAAGTCCGGCGCTGGTGGAATCACCATCAACAAGCGTCCCCTCGATCAGTATTTTGGTCGCGAGGTTGCCCGTATGATTGTTCGTCAACCTCTTGCATTAGTCGATTTGACTGAGAAGTTTGACTTGAACATCAGTGTTAGTGGCGGTGGCAGTTTTGGCCAAGCCGGCGCTATTCGCCACGGTATTACTCGCGCGCTGATGGAGTATGACGAAACTCTGCGGCCAGCACTAAGAGCAGAAGGGTATGTTACCCGTGACGCTCGCGAAGTTGAGCGTAAGAAAGTGGGTCTGCGTAAAGCACGTAAGAAGCCGCAGTTCTCCAAGCGCTAATTGCACAGAGCATCGGGGCTGGAAGCTATGCTTTCGCACTGATTCAAAACGTCCACGATTGTTTCAGTCTGGGCGTTTTTTTATGACTCTAGCACGTAGATCTACCCTTTGTTATATGCCCCAAGTCAGTGAATTTTCTGGGGTAAATCCTTGTAAGCCGGCGTCAACTTCTTTACTATTTGGCGCACTGCAATAATCTGCAAGTCGAGAAGCGGTCCGGCTGGTGAAAGAAGCCCTAAGCGGCCTTTGATAAGCCTCAGTAGTCAATACATTCGATAGTCTTTATAAGGGGAAACGTCATGAGTAATGACGGCGTTAATGCAACGCGGCGACGCTTTCTGACAGCCGCTACATCTGTAGTTGGTGCTGCCGGAGTAGTGGGGATTGCCGTGCCATTTGTTGGTTCATGGAATCCTAGCGCAAAAGCGAAAGCAGCGGGAGCACCGGTTAAGTTTGATATTAGCAAACTGGAACCGGGTGAGATGAAAGTAGTGGAGTGGCGTGGCAAGCCGGTTTACGTGGTTCGCCGCACGGCGGAGTCAATCGCTGACCTCAGCAAACTTGATGATCAATTGAAAGATCCCAATTCTGTCGACGCTGAACAGCCGACCTATGTCAATGCGCTGACCCGCGCTATTAAAGACGAGTATCTGGTACTTGTCGGTTTGTGTACACATTTGGGTTGCGCCCCTAAATATCGCCCCGAGGTAGGTGCTGCCGATCTCGGTGGCAGCGAGTGGTTGGGTGGCTTTTTCTGCCCCTGTCACGGTTCAAAATTTGATTTGTCTGGCCGCGTTTACAAGGGCGTCCCCGCCTCAGCCAATCTTGTGGTGCCGCCCTATTCCTTCGAGAGTGACAACGTTATGGTTATCGGCGTAGCGCAGGAGACAGTTTAATGATCAACATTTTAATAGGCTTAAGGGATTGGGTTGACGCCCGCCTGCCGATTATGCGCGCCTGGAATACCCATATGGGTAAGTACTACGCGCCTAAGAACTTTAATTTTTGGTATGTATTCGGTTTTTTGTCTTTGATCGTGTTGGTCAATCAACTGTTGACCGGCGTTTGGCTCACTATGAGTTTCAATCCGAGTTCAGAGGGAGCTTTTAATTCGGTCGAATACATCATGCGCGATGTCGATTACGGTTGGATTATTCGCTATATGCACTCCACCGGTGCTTCGGCGTTTTTTCTGGTAATTTATTTACACATGTTTCGGGCTTTGATCTACGGCTCCTACAAAAAACCACGTGAACTGCTGTGGCTGTTTGGGATGTTGATCTTCGTGGTGTTGATGGCCGAGGCCTTTGTTGGCTACGTACTGCCTTGGGGCCAGATGTCCTACTGGGGCGCACAGGTTATCATCTCGCTGTTCGGAGCGATTCCGGTAGTTGGCGATGATATTGTGCAGTGGATTCGCGGCGATTTCCTGATTTCAGGTATTACTCTCAACCGCTTTTTTGCTCTGCACGTGGTGGCGCTGCCTATTATTTTGCTGGGGCTGGTGGTATTGCACTTATTGGCTCTACACGAGGTGGGTTCTAACAACCCCGACGGTGTTGATATCAAGAAGAACAAGGGTCCCGATGGCGTTCCTCTCGACGGAGTTGCCTTCCATCCCTACTACACAGTGCATGACCTACAGGCGCTTGCTGTATTTTTGTTCGCCTTCTGTGCCATTTTGTTCTTTGCGCCGGAAATGGGTGGCTACTTCATTGAGCATGCCAACTTCGAGATTGCTAACAATCTGAAAACCCCCGAGCATATTGCCCCGGTGTGGTACTTTACGCCGTTCTACTCGGTACTGCGTGCGGTACCCGACAAGTTGCTGGGCTTTGTTGCCTTTGCCGCTTCGGTAGCCATCTTGTTTATATTGCCCTGGGTCGATCGCAGTCCGGTTAAGTCAATGCGCTACAAGGGCACATTCAGCCGGGTTGCACTGGTGGTGTTTGCTGCGTCATTTATTATTCTTGGTGTATTGGGTGTTAAGTCGCCGACCCCGGCTCGTACATTCTTGGCCCAGGTCTGTTCCATTCTCTACTTCAGTTACTTTATCTTTATGCCGATCTGGACATCGCGAGAGAAAACCAAGCCTGAGCCTGAGCGCGTGACTATGGACGGCGGTATGGGACTTTGGGGTTCGATGGGAGTGCTGGCGCTGGTCGTGTTACTGGTGGTCTTGCCGCTCAAGGCAGTGGGTGCAGAGTCCAACTTTAGCTGCGGTACCATGGACTGTGACACAATAGACGTTGACGCTGGCAACCAGGCGTCACTGCAAAGTGGTGCCAAGACTTATATGAATTACTGTATGGCTTGCCACTCTTTACAGTACGCTCGCTATGAGCGCACTGCAGTTGATCTGGGTATTCCTCTGGATTTATTTGAGCAGCAGCTAAAATTTGACGGTATGTCCGGTGAGATAGAAGGTTCGGCTAGAATTGGTGAACTAATGACCAATGCGATGACTGAGCCAATGGCAAAAAAGTGGTTTGGTGCGGCGCCACCAGACCTAACGCTAGTGGCTCGGTCCCGCGGCACCGACTGGCTGTACACTTACCTACGTAATTTTTATGTTGATCCCAGTCGTCCCTATGGCGTTAACAACCGGGTATTCAAAGACGTCGGTATGCCCCATGTATTGCTAGAAATGCAAGGGTTGACCGAGTGCGCGCCGGGATCAGTTCAGGCCGCTAATGGTGGTATCAAGCGCGATCCGTTAACCTCTGAAGAGGTGTTGACCGACAGTGAAGGCAACGCGCTTAATCCCTGCGGTCGTCTGGCGATGACACAGGCGGGCGACATGGACAGCGAGCAATTTGATGTTGCTATCTATGACCTAGTTAATTTTATGGCCTATGTCGCCGAGCCGATGAAAGAAGATCGAAAACGTATCGGCGGTTTTGTGTTGCTGTTTATTAGTTTGTTTTTTGTATTCACCTATTTGCTTAACCGTGAATATTGGAAAGACGTGCACTAAGTCGTATTAGTCAAGGTAACATCGAAGTCAGCAAGATACTGAAAAGTCTCTTGCTGTTGTTGTTTCTGGAATATTGAACTTAGATTATTGAATCTAGATTATCGTACTTTGATAAAAGCTGAAATCTGCTGAGGAAAAGCAAATGGGTGTGGTCGCCAAACGTTCTTCAATGACATTTTATTCCGACGGTGATAGTCACTACAGTCACCGAGTTCGGATCGTGCTGGCTGAAAAAGGTGTCACTGTCGATATTATCGATGTTGATGCCGATGATAAACCAGCGGATCTAGCGGATTTAAACCCGTACAATACGCTACCGACATTAGTCGATCGTGATTTGGTGCTGTATGAGGCCAACGTGATGATGGAGTATTTAGACGAGCGTTTCCCGCATCCGCCACTGCTGCCAGTTTATCCTGTGGCCCGCGGCTCCAGCCGTCAGTTAATCTGTCGTATTGAGAAGGACTGGTGTGTGCTGGTTGACGGTATTATAAAAGGGGGCAATGCAAAAACCGTAGAAAAACAACGCAAAGAACTGCGTGAAGGGCTAATTTCGATTGCACCTATTTTCACTGAAAAGCCGTTTTTTATGAACGACGAATTTACCATAGTCGACTGTTGTATGGCTCCTATTTTGTGGCGTTTACCGCTGTTGGGTATTGAACTGCCGAACACTAAGCAGACCAAGCCGTTATTGGCCTATATGGAAGCGCTGTTTAGCCGCGAATCTTTTCAGGAAAGTTTGTCTGAGCAAGAGAGTGAAATTCAAAATCTCGTCGTAATCGGCGACTAAAACTAGTTGTATAGGGGGGCTTTGCTCCCCGCAATTACTTCCTCAGCCGAGGTTACACACCAACACCACTAGGTTACTGCCTATGTCGATGACGTCGAGCCGCCCCTACATGCTGCGCGCATTGTACGAATGGATTCTTGAAAACGACTGTACTCCCTATGTACTGGTCAATGCCATGGCTGATCAGGTGGAAGTTCCCCAGCAATTTGTTAAAAACGGCCAGATTGTACTCAACGTATCGCCAACCGCTATTGTTGCACTTGATCTAAGCAATGAGGCGATGGCTTTTAATGGTCGTTTTGGCGGTATAGCGATGGATGTTTGGGTACCCATGTCTGCTGTTATGGGTATTTATTCGCGGGAGAATGGCCAAGGTATGATGTTTGACTTGGATGACGATCCCAATCCTGAGCCACCAGCGGATAAAAAAGGTACGGTGGTGTCTCTCAAGCCCGAGCCCACAGCCAAGTCTAAGCGCGGTGGTCTGACAGTGGTTAAGTAATAACTGCAGTGGTGCTAGATATATTCAAATATACGGACCACTTTTTGTACTCCTGCAGTTTTTCTCGCCAACTCTGCAGCTCGATCGCCCTCTTCTTTGCTCAATAAACCCATTAGATAAACCGTGCCATTCTCGGTAACAACTTTTATACGGTTGGCGGGAATCGCGGATTTCGCAAGCATCTTGCTTTTTATTTTGGCGGTTATCCAAGCGTCATTAGAGCGAGCCATGCCCGAGGTCGCCCCGGATACAGTCAGTTCATTGTAGACACGCTGTACTTTTGGGATGGCAGCAGCAACGGTGGCCGCTTGCTCGCGCAGCGGTGCCGAAGCTACCTGCCCGGCTAACAATACAATACCGTTATAGCTGGTAACAACAATATGAGCCTTAGCCAAGCGATCACCTGTTTTGCGCATATTGACCAGCGTTTTAGTCTCGATGACTTCATCGTCAACGATACTGCCGATGGTGCGTTTGCCGGGGTTTTCCTGAATAGGCTCGGCGGTGCCAACCGCTAGAATTGAGCTGCAGCCAGACAATAAGATAGCACTCAATGAGAATACTAGGGCGGTGAAGGCCATTCGGGATACTGACATAATCTCTCTCTTAATTTGCGGTTGCTGTAGGCAACAACATCTGCTGTAGCCCAGGCTGATAGTTTTCAATTTTGTGCTGAGTTTAATTCACGCTGCCAAAAAGTTGCCGATCGACCAATTCACAGAGGTAGTTAATAGTCTGCAGCTGAACCTCTAAGATTCTGGCGCGGTTGGTACTGGGTATATTGATTTCTATGTCTTCCGGCTGGATGATTGCAGCGATATCACTGCTGGATTGGTCGCAGAGCGAGATAACGATCATTTCGCGGTCGTGAGCGGCCTGAATTGCCTGTAGTGTCGAGCTGGAGCCGGCACCGGCAGACAGCACCAGCAGGATATCGCCGGCCTGACCAAGGGCGCGTATTTGCTTGGCAAATATTTCACTAAAACCACCGTCGGCGGCTATCGCTGTTATGGTGGTGGCATCGACACTGAGCGCTATTGCTGGCAGTCCTGGTCGTTCGTAGTCAAATCGGTTGACTAAATTAGAGCAGAATATTTGCGCGAGGGCACCGTATTGGCCGTCTCCGCAGCATAATATTTTGTTGTCGCTTAGTAGGCACTGTGCCAACAACTCGCCGGAATCACTGATCACGGTGGCGAGGCTATCGAGCGATGCCATAGTGAGGTCGATGGTGCTGTGAAACAGCTCAATAACATGTTGGTCTAGTTCTGATTGCATAGGTTCTTTTTCAGTGGTGTCGGTGATAACAGTGCCGGCGTTAATACCGCCCAGTAGTTGCCGGTTATGGAGCTGCTAGCGGTCTCAATAATCGCCGAAGGCATCACGTATCCATGTCCAGTGAATAGTAGCACTATTGGCATTAGCCTGTGCAGCTATCACATCAAAGCGACAGCGGCGCTGGCTGTGCCTCAGGTTGTGGGCAAGAAAATGAGCCGCAGCTAGACGTAACTTTTTCTGCTTGCGCCGATCGACGCTGGCAACGGCGCCGCCATAATCGATTCGTCGGCGGTAGCGCACCTCGACAAAAACCAACAGCGGGCCATGGTTCATCACCAAATCTATCTCACCTAATCGACAGCGGTAATTGCTCTGTACCAGTTCAAGTCCCTGATCTTTGAGCCAGCGACTGGCTTTTTGTTCAATGTCGCTGCCCATTTTTCTGGCCGCGGCACCTTTGCTCACTGCGCCAGGTATTGTCGGTTGGCACTTAGCTGGCATTGTTGCGTCTTTATTGTTGGGTCTGCGTATTAGCCATCGAGCGAACATAATCGTCCTCCAGGGTGACTGACCGGTCTTTGTTGCGACCGGGTGGGAGCTATCTTAGCGGGCTCCAGCAATTATTGTTGCACGACTGTTTTTAATTTCAGCAAGGGCTAGGTGGCGCTCAATTTGGTGTTGTAAATTGAGTGTAAGAGTGCCACTTTGCCCAAAAAAGAGACTGCTAGGAATTTCTGCCAGCTGGCGCAGCCGGGGATGTAATTGAAAGCTGTCGATACCCATTGCCACCATGCGTGGGTGCGCCCTGTTGTGTCTTGCACCGTCTTCAATGGTCCCGCGCAGCGCGGCTTGGTCATCCAAAATCCAAGGCATTTCTGTAAAGCGAATACCGTCGATATCGCGGTCTTTGGCCGGATCGGGCTTGCCCGCATAGAGGTGTGATGTTCCATAAACGGGCAGATCGCCAGCATAATGATAAGCCAGTAATGGGTTGATTGATCTGGCTTCACTGGGCTGGGCTAGTAGAAATACCATATCGATGTCCTCGCGCCTGCGCGGTGAAAACTCCAATCGCTGGTCCACTAGCTTACCGATACGGGTCGCCCGGGCAGCGCTGGCATTGAGCGACAGCGATTGCTTGAGCGAACTCGAATAATCTTTTTGTCCACTGTACTGGCTCTGCGCCACAACGGTACCACCGAGTGAATGCCAGCGCTCGCCAAAAGCCGCGCTGACTCTGTCGCCCCAGTCCCCTTGGGGTGCAATAACCAGAGCGTTGCGATGATTGTCGAGAAAAGCCAGTTCAGCTATTTGCCGAGCTTCATCATCGGGTGCAAGGCCAAACTGATACAGTTGTGGCGGTGTCAGAGCGTTATCGTCTACCCGGTTTAAAGCCAGAGTAGGTACCGGCAGTGACCGATTATAGAGCTGGCGCACTCGGTGGCGCTGCAGTGGCCCAATCACCAGTTCGGCGCCAGCATCAACCGCCTGTTGATAGTTCAGCAGAAAGTCACCACCGTCTTCGGTATTGTAGATGGTCAAGGTGGGTACTTTGCCGCCGCTATCTCGTGCGTCATACAACGCCGCGATAAACCCATCTCGCACAGCTTTCCCCAGCGCGCCCAGTTTGCCGGTTAGCGGCAGCATCAAGGCTATATGTTGCGGTCTGTTAGCGGCAATTTCTTTTAATAGTGCGAGACCGCCGGGCAGTGTTTCGTTAGCGGGGTGGCCCACCCATTGCTGGCGCCAGTCCTCAAGTTGCTGCAATTGTCGGTCAATGTCGCCTTGCTGCTCTTTGGCGACTATTGCCAGCGCCAGCCAGCCACGATACTGCTGGCTAAACGATTTTTCTCGATAGTCGCCGAGCTCCGCAGTGGATACCTGCATGAGTGAATGCCAGATAGCTTTCTGACTAGCGGCTCGCTGTTGCTCGTTAAGTAGCGGTGCAATAAAAATGTGCTGCTGAGCGCTCGCCATATGATTGCCGAGCAGTGCCAGCGCTTCGGCTCGCAGTAGGCTTAGATTGATTTTTTTGCGCTCGGATAGCTGCTCAGAACCGGTCAACAAGCGGTGGTGGTTGAGCCGTTCTAGACCTTTGGAAGCGTCACCAAGGTGAATATTATAGCGGTATAGAAGATCGGCCCAAGAGGCCAGTTCGGTTAGTCGCAGCGTCTCTGGGTCCATGCTTATAACAATCTGCTGGCCGCGGTCGTATTGGCCCTGAATCATCAGTACATTTGCGGCCTGAAGGCGGCGCCGTTCTCGTTGCGGTGAGGTCAGTAGCGATGCCTCTTCCAACATTTGCTGGGCTTGTGCTAAGGGTGTTAGCGGTTGTTCGCGGGTCTGCTCGGGTGCTGGCTGGCTACTGCACGATGCCAGCAACATGCCAAGAATTACCCCTAGTAGGGACCGGGGCAGGGCAGTGATAGATAAATTGTGCATTGCTTTATTGGCCGTTGGGTTGTTAGGCTTGATACTAAAATACACGACTGTAACTGGGAGCCCATTTTGCCTGAATTTTCAACGTTTAACCCCCCCTGTCTCTACGTGGTTGCCACGCCTATCGGCAACCTAGGTGATATGGTACCGCGAGCAGTAGAGGTACTACAATCAGTAGATTTAATTGCGGCAGAAGATACTCGTCACAGCAGGCGGTTAATGCAGCACTTTAGTATCGATACGCCGTTGCAGGCGTACCATGATCATAGCGGGAATAGTCAGATAGAGGCCCTTGTTCGGCGTTTACAAGGCGGTGAGTCGATAGCGCTAATATCGGATGCTGGCACACCGCTGATTTCTGATCCGGGCTATCGACTGGTTGATTTAGCGCAATCAGCAGGAGTAAAGGTGGTGCCGATACCCGGTGCTAGTGCCGTTATCGCCGCGCTTAGTGCCGCCGGATTACCCTCGGACCGCTTTGTTTTTGAGGGTTTTCTCAGTGCCAAGCAGCAGGGGCGCTTAAGTCAACTGAAAGCGTTACAGCAGGAATCACGCACGCTGATTTTTTATGAGGCACCGCATCGAATACTGGCCTGTTTGACAGATATGGCGGCGGTATTTGGCGAGGATAGGCAGTTGGTGCTGGCTAGAGAACTGACTAAGACCTTTGAGACGATTAGGCGCGGTTGCGCCGGCGAAATAGCGGCCTGGGTGGCCGCCGATAGCAACCAGCAGCGCGGGGAATGTGTGGTACTGGTTCGCGGTGCCGACAAAGAATTGGAAGATCATAGCGAGGGACACCGTGTATTTGATCTGCTAGCAATGGAGTTGCCACTGAAGCAGGCGGCGAGTTTGGCGGCAAAAATAACCGGCACCAAAAAAAATGCGCTTTACCAGTACGGTCTAGAACAGCAAAAGCAAGATCGCTAAGCAACACAATAACCCTTGCACCGCAGCACACAAATCGCTACTCTGCGCGCGAGCCAGCTAGGCAGTCGCTGCCACTGATTGATTCGTCGATTAGCGGGAGAGGAAAGTCCGGGCTCCATAGGGTAGAACGCCAGGTAACGCCTGGGGGGTGCGAGCCTACGGAAAGTGCAGCAGAGAGTAGACCGCCGATGGCTTTGGGGTTCGCTTCAAAGCACAGGTAAGGGTGAAAGGGTGCGGTAAGAGCGCACCGCGCGACTGGCAACAGTTCGTGGCACGGTAAACCCCGTTCGGAGCAAGACCAAATAGGAACTCTATAGGCGTGTACCCGCGCTGAGTTCGGGTAGGTTGCTAAAGTGTTGCGGTGACGTAATGCGTAGATGAATGACTGTCCACGACAGAACCCGGCTTATCGGCTGGCTCAACTAATTTTGTTTGAAGATCTGCTGTTGCGGCGGGGCTCGGTGCTTTGAAGAAGCGACGCCGGGTTATGCCGTGGACAGTGTCCACTCCCCTCTTTATGAGGTCAAGGTCAGGTCAAGAGCGTCCTATCGGCCGGCTCAATTAATCTTTTGTTATATGCCTTTGCCACGGCGGGGCTCGCTGCTTCGATGATAGTGAGGCCGGGTTTTGCCGTGGACAGCGTCCAATTTAGTGTCACAGTTAGCTTGGACACTACAGTAAGGCCGCTAAATACTGGCTGAGCCCTAGAAGGGTGAATGTGGGCTACGCGCCGCCAGCAGAGAAGAAAAAAGGTCGAAGGTTGGCCATGGTTCCGTTTTTCCCCTCTTTCGATGGCTGCTCACAGCAAGCCGCCTTCTTACATGCAGAGCGGGTAGGAAACGCTTGAGCAGGGCATATTTTGCTATAATTTCAGCAGCTGTTAATTCGAGGAGGTCGCGCGAATATTTTCGTAGTTTTGGTAAAGGGTCTTAACACTTTTCCGTATCCGTAGCTTCTACGTCAAAAAGTGGATGCTTCGAAACTCTGTCCACTGTAAGGAGAGAGTCCGAACATCATATCATTTTATTATGATATCGAGCTATTTGCTACGGCTTTTGAAGTATCTACTTACCGCAATGGCTGCTATGCCAGCACCCAGAAGCGCGATGCTGCCCGGTTCGGCAACGTTAGTAGTACAGCTCTCCGAATCACACCCGCTAGGATCCAGTTGAGCAAAGGCTGGGATCGACGTCATCACAACTACGGTTGCGGTGGTAACTTTGTCCATGATTGTATTTTTCATAGTTATTTTCCTTTGGTCTATTTGAAAAGTTGTGGTGAATTCCCGAAGCCATGCTTGCGAAACGCGAAGTATAGTAAAATATCTAAGCATTTTTTGTGCCTACTTTAAATTTTAATATATAAAACAGTGGGATAGTGATTTATCACAATTAATTTCTGTGCTTTGTGTAAAGAAAATCGACAGTTTATTAGTGGTTTAAGCAGAATATTGATTCTTCGCTTATAGGTTTGTCACGTTGTTCGTTGGTTTACGGAAGCGCTTCGTGGCAGTCTTGTTGCGCTGACTCTGACATTGACTTGAAGGGCGAGGGCCGGCTGTCGAACGCGATGTCGAATATGTTGTCGAGTCCGTTTGCTTGTAATTGGGCAGGCCGTGCAGAAATGTTTAATCATTACAGTTGATGCTTGTTATAGCTGCATGCGATGCCCTCGATATGATTTTTTGTAACTAGAGTAACAGGAGGTGCTCTAGTTACGATTATAGTGGCTGCAGCGCCTTGGAGCTGTTACCTCTATGTGCCTGTAAACTAACATCGACTACAATACGGTCCCGTTGTGTTACCTGAGCAAGAGAGTTAAGGCTATATGAAGTTTTACGTTGTATGGATAGGAAGACAGACCGGCATATTTACCGACTGGGACACATGTAGCAAGCATGTCAGAGGTTTTGCCGGTGCCAAGTACAAGTCATTCAAAACACGTAAAGAAGCAGACGCCGCTTTTTCAGGTGACAATACGACGGCACCCAAGACGTCTGCCACTGGCGATAAAGCTGCTGCTAAAAAGGGCGCAACCCAGTCCCCTAAGACTTACACAGCTATTGAAATCGCAGGCATGACGATCGATACCAAAATATTCACCGATGGCGGCTGTGTGCCAAATCCGGGTAAAGCAGGGTCGGGAATAGCGGTCTATCGCAATGAGATCGTTGAGGAGTTGTGGTACGGGTTATTCGATCCTCGCGGCACTAATAACACCGCCGAGCTGAATGCGCTGTTTCAAGCGTTAATAATGGCAAAGGATGACATCGCTAAGGGCAAGTCCGTGGCTATATTTTGTGATTCGAAATACTCGATTCAATGCGTTACTCAGTGGGCCGTGGGCTGGCAGAAGAAGGGCTGGACCAAAAAAGGCGGAGAGATACAAAATCTAGAATTGATTAAGGCAATGTTTGAGCTCCATCAGCCTCTCAAAGATGCGGTGCAAGTTCTGCATGTAAGCGGTCACGTTGGCGTTGAGGGTAATGAGCTTGCTGATCGTATGTCGATCATGGCTATTGAGCGGCGAGAAGCTGATTTTACCCGCTATCTCGAGCAGGTTGATATCGAGGCGCTGTTGGCTATGAGAGCTGGCTGAAATGTATCGGGTCGAGCGAAATAGCTATCTCTGCGGCTGCAATTCGCAGGGTGTTAATCGTAGCAATACGCTGCACTTCAGGTTTGAATCTGCGTTCTATGTAAACAGCATTGCGGTGCAGACCGTGAGCCATTAGTGGCAGGGAAAGCGCTCTTTGACCCAGGGTTTAATAATACTGCTGTAGGTGTGGTCTCGCGTTGAGTTCGGGTAGGCTATTAATGTGTACTGTGACCACCAGCGTATTGAGAGGCTGCCAACTCTCCCTATTGGCTAGTTTAAGGTCGGCCTAGTGGCTGATTCTCAGCTATATGCCTATAAATGTTCTGCATTGCCTGAGTAGCCAGTTATGGGGCTATCGCCGCGTACCGTTACACTGGTTTTTATATTAGTCGCCGGTGGTAAGGTCTCACAGCCGCGGAGGTTGCTGCTGGAACTTGAGCATGCCGGCGGGGATTTGTCTGTGACTCGGCGTCGGAATGCGAGCTCTTGGTCTGCTCAGCGGGGCTTTGGCGGTGTTACGATGGCCGGGTAACGGGTAGTGCTTGCGCTCGCGCTATACCATTGAGGTGCAAAGCTGTATCCATTGGCGCGTGATGCCGCTAGAATGCGGCCCTGTGGCGGAGTGTGTTAATCAAACTGTTGTCAGTCAGCGAATTGTTGCTGTGCTGGTCTATTCAGGCTCTGCATTGTGGGTATTTTTTTAAAGGTGAAGATAGCGTATGTGTTTCTATCGGGCAAAAAATGTTGCTGTTCTCGGCGCGATGCTGGTGCTGATGTCGGCCTGCGCAACTATGGATTCGATTGGTGAGAAGTCTTATGGCTTTTTCCAAGATAAAAAATCTGTGCCGGTATTGCGTATGGCGGTGGTTCCCTTTGAGAATTTGACGCTGCGGCGCACTGCTGGGGTCATCGTCTCGACCTTGTTCTACAGTGAGTTGAGTGGCGAAAAATCTATTGAGCTAGTGTCAGAAGGTTCGGTACGGGCCTGGCTCAGCAGCCGCAAAGCGACCGCAGAAAATCTACACGACACTTTCTCTGCACAGTCTCTCGGTGCAGAACTAAAAGCCGACCGGCTGCTATTAGGTTCGGTGCATCGCTACGGTAACAGCGGCACAGACCTTTTCGGCAAGCCCTCAGTCGCTATCAGCGTGCGGCTGATCGATGTGCACAGTGGCAAAGTACTGTGGGCGATGAGTGAGACCGACGTAGTCAGCAGCCGTTTTTGGTCTGACAAGCAAACCATTGAAGGGCTTAGTCATTCTATGGTGGCCGATCTTACTGAGCAGCTGCTAGATCTATAGACACTCACCGCCAGCGAAAACCGTGCCTCGGCGAAGGCATGCAGGCTTTGCTTCGCAGCATTGCGGCAACCGTCGATTTGGCCGGTTCACAGCCGCTGCGCGGCAGTGACAGCCAGTCAACTGCGTCGGCTAGGGTGGCAAACGACTGTAGTGGCAGTCCCGGGGGAATAAATTGCCTCAATAGATCTGTCGAACGGGCGCTCGAGCGGCGGTAGTTCACTGTGGCAATACCTTTGAGTGGATGCAGGTCCTCGAGCAGTGGTGAAACTACCATCGGGTCGAAGGAGTAGCTATTGACGCGGTCGATGACAAGTCCAAATTCGCCTCGGAAGCACTCTGCCAGTAAGGCTTTGAGAAAGACCGCTTCGGTGAAGCCTATATCGCTACCCTGATTGAATCGGGCGATGATGTAGTGACTATGAAGTTCGTAAAATCCATTTTTTGACGTAATAATATCCATATTTTGCTTCCATACGGCACGCGCGGGTATGCGCTCTGCGCCGGTGATTTCCATTCATGGCTTCAGTCCCTTGGTGCTGGCAATGAGTGCGTAACCCCGCCAGCAATTAAACGGTACCATAGTGCGCTAGTCCTTGAATAGCCGTTATGTGTAAAAATTGTAATATAATAAGCCCGCCCGCTGTTGGTAAAACAAAAGAGTCTTCAGCGCTGTGCCCGGTCCGAGCCCATGAGGCTGTGTTTTCGAAGTAATCCTCTGAGTTGATGGTAGCTAAGCCCCAGTGCAGTTGCAGTCAGTCCCTGGTGGGCGCGATGTTTTTCCAGGGCTTCACGCAGTAATTGGGTCTCAAAGTTGGCGGTCTGTTCGGCAAAGGACAGCTCCCGCGCTGGCGGCTGCGCGGGGATTTCATGACTGCGGGTCAAGGGGGTGGGTTCTGGGTTGGTGGTTGGTGCGGCTGAGTAGGGCGATTCAAAGGGATTAATAATAATATTATCGACTTTGGTTTTGGGGTTCGACCAGCGGTAGACCGATCGCTCAACGACGTTCTTCAACTCTCTAATATTGCCGGGCCAGCTGTATTGCTGTAGCTCTTGCAGTGCTCGTTTGCTAAAGCCAGCAAAATAATCCCAGTTGATCTCTCGGCATATTTTTAAGCCAAAGTGCTGTGCTAAGGGTTCTATATCTTCTGAACGAAAGCGCAGCGGTGGCAGATGCACTACGTCGAAACTTAGTCTATCGAGTAAGTCCTCGCGGAACAGTCCGCGGCGGGCGCGATCTAACAGGTCGGCATTAGTGGCGGCAACGATGCGCACATCCACGTATAGGGTTTGTTGGCTGCCTAGGCGCTCGAACTCACCGTATTCAATAACTCTCAGTAACTTCTCCTGCAGTCGCAGTGACATGGTCCCCAGTTCGTCCAGTAATAGGGTGCCGCCTTCGGCGCGCTCAAAGCGCCCGCGATGGGTACGAGTAGCGCCGGTAAAGGCACCGGGCTCGTGACCAAAGAGTTCCGACTCCAGTAGTTCGTTGCTAATGGCAGCGCAGTTAACTTTGATCAGCGATTGGTCCCAGCGCTCTGATAGATAGTGCAGCCGCTCTGCCGCCAGTTCTTTGCCGGTACCGCGCTCGCCGACAATCAGTACCGGTCTATTGATAGGGGCTAGTAATGACAGGTGTTCCAATGATTGTGTCAGGGCGCTGGAATGGCCGATGATTTCTTCTTGCGGTCTGTTCATTATGTCACCGTCGTCAATAAAGCGAAATGCTGTGTTATTTTAGCTTAAATAATAGTGTATATGACTAATTGATTTTGGAGTGTATTGCCAGTTGTCCTATAATTCTTTTAAAAACAATAAGATAAAATCTTGGCACGGTATGTGTAATAGATATTAGCAGGTGTGCTGATACTTACAGCAGACACTGTTACAGAAATAACAGAGGAAACCGTTATGCAAAACGTCATTAAACCGTTGGCCGCTGGAGCTGGAATCATTACCAGAGCGCGTGCCCTGTTGTCCGCCGGTGCACTTTTTTTACCCTGGCTTACAGTGTTAATAACCATCGTTTAACCATCAGTTGTACGCTATTTTTATATCAAAAGAGGAGAGTACCATGGGCATATTTTCGCGCATGACGGATATTATTAATTCAAATGTAAACTCAATGCTAGACAGTGCAGAGGATCCGGAAAAAATGATTCGCCTGATTATTCAGGAGATGGAAGACACCTTGGTAGAGGTGCGTAGTTCCTCCGCCCGCGTTATGGCCGACCGGAAAACAGTTAGTCGCCGAGTACAGCGTTTGCACGAAGAAATGGACCAGTGGGAAGCGAAAGCCAAGCTGGCGATTAGCAAGGGCCGTGAGGATCTTGCCAAAGCTGCGCTGCTTGAAAAGCAGACGATTGGCGAGGAGGTCGCCGCGGTGGAGTCAGAGCTGCTGGCACTCGATGAGCACATCGTGCAATTGCATGACGAGGTTTCTCAGCTGCAGCAAAAGCTCAGCGATGCTAAGTCCAAGCGAAAAGCTATGCAGATGCGCAGTAAGACGGTAGAGTCTAGAATCAAGGTGAAGCGACAAATACAGCGGGAAATTGTTGACGAAGCCTTCTCAAAATTTGAGCGCTTTGAGCGCCGGATGGATAATCTTGAGGGCCAGGTAGAAGCCATGGATTTAGGCCGTGACGTTCCCGTTGACCTAGCGGCGCAAATAGAGGCCCTAGCCGAGGACGAGAGAATCAACGAAGAGCTGTCACGACTGAAGTCGGAAGTTGAGTCGAGCACTAACAATGGCAATACGCCACGGTAGTTCATTCGGCAGCGCCGGTACCGCGGTAATCGGCGCATTCGATGAAATTAGAGTAGGGTCAAAGGACGGAAAATGAAAATGCTTGAATTTTTATTTGTACCCACCATTTTGTTTCTGACGGTAGTCGCGCCGATTTGGATTGGTATGCACTACAGCAGTTCGCGCAAATCCTCTCGCAGTCTCGATCAAGGTGACCGCGAAGAGCTGGAACACTTGTTGGCGGATCTGGACAAAATGACAGAGCGCATAACAACTCTGGAGGCGATACTTGATCAGGAGCACGGTGACTGGCGCGCGCGCGCTCCGGCTGAAGATACAGTCGTGCGTGGACAGAAAAGGAGTGCGACACATGACTAGAAAATACCGAGCAAAGAGTTACAGTGATGACGGAGTTCAGCGCCGCAAACGTAGAACTAATACCTCAGTAAAGCGCCGTAGTCGCCGTGGCTGGGACATGAACCTCTACCGCAATACCGACAGCAAAAAAATTGCCGGTGTCTGCGCTGGCCTGGCAGACCATTTTGCAGTCGCTCACTGGGTGGTTCGGTTGATTGCCGTGGCGGGGCTATTTTTTACCGGCAGTTTGGCGCTTTTTTGCTACGGTTTAAGCTGGTATCTTATGGCGCCGCGGCGTGAGGAGTACGCCGAAGAATCGGTGGAGTACGACGAACACCGACGGGAATTTCGACCCACAAATATGTTTCGATACAGCGAAGGTGCGGGGCCCCGGCTTAAAACAGCCCAGCAGAATTTGCAGCAGTCCCGCGATCGAGTGGAGCAGATGGAGCGCTATGTTACTTCCAGGCAATATCAGCTAAATCGAGAATTCTCCAAACTTGCCGATTGAGGTGAGCTAGTAGCCCGTTTTGCTGCCCTGTAGCTAAATGTTTATGACTATTGAGTCCAGCGTGGCAAACAGGCCCAGCGGTAGAGCCATTCGTCGAGGGCTTGTTGCGCAGCATCCTAATGATCGGCGTCAGCGCTGGCAATAACGTAGAGCTCACAGGCCAAATTGGACTGCTATAAAAGGCGGGCATAGGGGGCGATTAAGGCGCTTATTTTCAGCTTGGTTTTGCTGTTTTAGCGCCGATAACATTGCATCCGATACCGCCCATTCATCGGTTACGGTATAGCTCAGTGAATCGGAGAGTGCTGGTATCATTGCGGCAACGGCTGTTTATCGGGGGGGTTGGGCGTCGCAGTTGTTTTAAATTGTGTACTGAACACACTAAAGACAGTGACCTTGCCAATATTCTGGGCTATGGCTGGTAAATACCCTTTAAATGTTCCCGATAGCATCGACTGCTAATGATTGCAGTGGCGACTGCGCGAAGAACCCGTTTTTGTGCTGTCGACCGGGTTTTTTGGTCATCAATATTGGCAGAATGTGCGGTAAAAGCCGTCTTGGACAGTCGATAGACTGACAGTGTTGGGCTGGTTCACCACTGCGGCTGACGCAGCGCCGTCACCGATCTATTGTAGGCGCCTGGCACCGTAGCCTATCGTGTTTTGGGCGGCTCAACCCTTGCAGTGGCGGCAAGGCTGTGGTTTTATATCGCGCCTCAAAAAGTTGATGCATGCCGTTGCACTAGTGCAGTCGGTAGGCCGTTATTACTTGAGCGCAAACACATTTTCAGCTCATAACTAGAAAGGAACGCACTATGACACTGCTTAAAAAAACTTCCGAGTACACTATATCAAAGCGTCGCGATGATCGTTTTTCGGTAATCGATGCCAATAAAAAGCCGATCAATGGCGACGAAAAAGTCAAAATCTTACTGGCCGAAGGTTTGATCACTATTAAGGCTGCTGCCCCGGTAGCTGCGCCCGAAGTTGAAGAAGCGCCAGCAGCTGAAGAAGCACCTGCCGAATAAGCTAGTACTGCTCGATACCCGAACGGGGATCTCCGTTCGGGCCTAATTTCAGTTTTGACTGCGCGACTGCGGTTACTGTGTTACAGCCTCATTGAATGATTCTATAATAGCTATTCTGGTTAGTTAGCTTGTAAGCGGGCCTCTGCTAACGTGGTTTTATATTCTTGCTCGATCTTATCTTGCAGCGAAGCCTGAGCAATACCCTTAGTGCGCCTGGATTGGCTTATCTGGGTATCTCTGCGCCTTCTTCGGTGCGATGCCAGCAGCCGTTTGAACAGCGGTTGATGGGCTTCGCCACGGGTTAATTCCAGCACCAGTTCAAGCTTTACCCCAGTGCGTATAGCAATGCGCTCCGCGGCTATTTTGTGCGCGTGAAATTCTGCCACGACTTCAATCTGCTGGCGCAGAGGTTTGTCGCTAATCTTACTGTATTCGCTGGAATCTAGGCTGTTCACGATTTTTCGTGCTCTTGTAGGCGTTAGTGAAAAGGTTGTAGTGGCGATCAAACCTGCTAGGCCTAGGCTTGTGGTTGCCACCGGTAAATAATGGCGGGCAATGGCGCTAATGTCTACTGCGAACATTGAAATTCAATGCCACAGCAGCTATTAAGTAGTAAGCGGGCACTGTTTTGCCCTTGTTGTCACTAGCCAGAGAGAATCCTATGAAACAAGCACAGCTTAAATTATACCTTGAGCAGTTGCGTGCGGCGGTTGCTAGTGTGGAGGCGTCAGCGCAGGACAAACAGCATTTGTCGGAGGTCATTGCAGCAGTAGAGGCCGCGATGAACGACGCAGTGACTGATGATGATAACCTGCGCAAACAGTTGCAGCTTCTGATAGCAGACTTTGAACGCGATCATCCCGGTCTCGCTGTTATCCTCAATAATATTATTCTAACACTAGGTAATATGGGGGTTTAATCCCAGTCCTGCACAAGTAGTGCCACACTAGTGGCCCGCTGGTGGTTTACTCGGTTGCTGCAATTGTTCAATGGCTGCGCAGATGCGCCTATTTTCAGGGCAGGGTATGGCCAGAATCTGGGCTCGCTGACAAAGAAAGCCGTTGAGCATAGTGATTTCAGTTTCTCGACGGGCTTCAATATCCTGATGCATCGATGAATAGTTGGCGGCGGTGGTGGCCAGAATAAGGTCGACGTCTTGGGTCAGTGCCGCTGCCGTCGTCGGCTCGCCTAGGGCGGTCACTATCGCGGCAACTTCGGCGCACAGCAGTTGCAATTGGATGCCCGCTAGATTTGCCAGTTCACCGTTGCGGCAGCGATAAATTGCCGTTAGTCCGTTGATGCAACAGTTAATGGCCAGCTTTCGCCACTGTCTACGATCGATATCATCACTGCGCTCAATAGACAAGAAGGCGGTGGGTAGATGGTGCAGTAACTCCTCGTGACAATCAATATAGGTGGTGCCGCGGCCAGCATGGGTTACCGCCA
The DNA here is from genome assembly GCA_047623385.1 of Paraglaciecola psychrophila. GTDB lineage: Bacteria > Pseudomonadota > Gammaproteobacteria > Pseudomonadales > Dasaniaceae > Oceanicoccus. Next base: position 20,564 of record JBLHLU010000003.1, on the reverse strand, counting down.
GCGGGCCTGTTCGGTAGGCCCCGTCACTGGTAATCGCGGTGTAAACACGATGCTGTGCAAAGGCCTCTTTCACGGCGACCGAGGCCATGCCATTTTGCAAAATAATTAGGCTGCAATCCTCGGCAATATGACTGGATATTGCAGCCAGGGCGGCAAGGGTTTGCTGAGATTTGGTGGTGACCAATAAAAAACGGATAGTCGGTGCAGAGCGCTGCAGTTCGTCGATACTGACGGTCTTAATGTCGAACTGTTGGCTTGTGCTGGCGCCAGCGCTAGTTAGGGTCAGCGGCTTTTGCGGATCACTGTGGCGGGTGATTAAGGTTACATCGATGCCGCTGCGCCGCCAATAGCTTGCCCACAGGCAACCCATCGCTCCGGCCCCTAACACATACCAACTGGTTGAGGTGCTTACGCTATTCATGATGATCACTCGTCGTACATTTGTGTTGCCACTGACGTACTCATAATATTTGTGCGGTGGCTTTATTACCGGTTGTGAAACACCAGTTGCGGCCAGTCGGCATGATCAGGCAAATGGTGTATCTGAATACGGCTGATGCAAGCATAGGGTACTTCGATATTTGAATGGGTAACCAGTGGCGCCTGTAATAGCGCCCCCAGCAAAGATTTAATAACACCGCCGTGGCTGACAAGTAAAATGTTTTGCCCCCGGTGCTGGTTTAGCATGTGCTGCCAGGCTAGCGCCGTGCGTTGACAAAAGTCATTAAAGCGCTCGCCATTGGGCGGGCTGTATTGCTGCGGTGCCCGCCAAACATTGTCAAACAGCTCGCCATCAGTGGCCCTGATATGGGTGAAGGTCTGTCCGTCCCAGTCGCCGTAGTCCATCTCGATAAAACCATTGTCGATGGTGATCGGTATGTTCCGCTGGGTGCTAATATACTCGGCAAATACTCGGCAGCGCTGCAGTGGCGAGCTGAAGAGCTGCTGCCAATGTGACTGGTCCGGAGCGATTAGCCGCTCAGCCTGTTCGATCATCTGCTGGTAGCCCTCGGGGTGCAGCGCGGTGTCAGTTCTGCCACGCAAAATATCATCGCGTAGGGTGCGCCCGTGGCGCAAAATATCGACGGTGGTAATACTGTGTGTTGTTGCCATGAAGCTGCTCTGCTATTGCCATACTGACATTGAAGCCAAGGGATTGAGGCTAAATAGATCACGGGGCGGCAAATCCTATTCCCGGCGCTGCGAATATGAGTATAATCTAGCTGTTACAAATAATCATTATCAGTACTGTCACACTGCCGGGAGTTAGCCATGCCATCTTTTGATATCGTCTCCGAAGTCGATTTGCACCAATTTACTAATGCGGTCGATCAGGCCGGACGGATTATCAAAACCCGCTTTGATTTTAAAGGTGTTGAGGCCCGTTTTGATCGCAGCGAGCTGACAGTAACACTGATTGCCGAGGCTGACTTCCAGTTGACGCAGATGGAGGATATGTTGCGCAGTGCGCTGATCAAGTGCTCGATAGATCCGATGGCGATGAATGAGGGTGAGGTCGAAACCGTTGGCAAACAGGTCAAAAAACAGGTCACTATGCAAAACGGTTTGGAATCAGATCTGGCGCGTAAAATCATCAAACTCATCAAAGATAAAAAGATGAAAGTGCAGTCGCAGATTCAGGAAGATCAAGTGCGGGTGACAGGGAAAAAGCGCGACGACCTGCAACAGGTGATGGCGCTGTTAAAGGGCGAATCGTTGGATCAACCGCTGCAATTTAATAATTTCCGAGACTAATAGTGCAGCCCTCACCGCGGTGCGCTGGCGTGCCGCGATAGCTCAGATGTGAAGAAACTGCTATGACAGAACTGCTATGACAGAACAGCGATCGATTAGCTGGGGTGAAGCGCTCAGTATTTATACCAAAAAGCCGGTGCTAGCGATGATCTTGCTGGGATTTTCGGCGGGACTGCCCTTTCTACTGGTTTTCTCTACGCTGTCTGCTTGGCTTGCAGAGGCGGGGGTGACTCGCACCGCGATCGGTTTTTTTGCCTGGGTGGGTATTACCTATTCCATTAAGGTACTGTGGGCGCCGGTGGTCGATCGGCTGCCGCTGCCGCTATTGGGCGCGTTGCTGGGTCAGCGCCGCAGTTGGATTATGTTGGCTCAACTCGGTATTGCTGCAGCGTTAGTGAGCATGGCCTACCTCGATCCGGTCACTCAATTGTTTTGGGTTGCAGTGGCCGCAGTGGTAGTGGCGTTTTGCTCGGCGACTCAAGATGTGGCCATCGATGCCTACCGCATAGAGGCGGCGATCGATGAATATCAGGGCGCAATGTCTGCCGCCTATATTTTTGGCTACCGGGTGGCACTGCTGGTGGCTGGCGCCGGAGCCTTATTGATCGCCGAGGATTACAGTTGGTCAATCAGTTATTTGGTTATGGCTGGCTGTATGTCAATCGGATTAGTCACCGTCATCGTGCTGCGCGAGCCCAGTCATGTTCAGGATCGATTTGCCGCTCAGTTGGAACAGGACTTAGTACTAGAACTACTTGGTGAAAACAGTAATTTCGCCGGGCAGTCCAAACTGAAACAGTGGTTATTGATCTCGGTAGTGTGCCCGTTCCTAGAGTTTTTTAAACGCAACGGTCGGTTTGCGCTAGTTATTCTGCTGTTTATTTCGGTTTTTCGCCTCAGCGATATCACCATGGGTATGATGGCCAATCCCTTTTACCTGGACATGGGTTATAGTAAGGGTGAGATCGCTAGCATTGCCAAGTTTTTCGGTTTTTTTATGACCATACTGGGTTCTGCCCTCTGCGGCGTGTTGGTGGTCAAGTGGGGCATTTATCGCTCGCTGTTGCTTGGCGCAGTGCTGGTCGCCTCCACAAATTTGTTATTTGCCCTGCTGGCTGCACTCGGTAGCGCCGATTTGAGCTGGTTGGCAGTGGTGATCAGTGCCGATAATCTTAGTGGGGGTATTTCCAGTACTGCCTTTATAGCCTATTTATCCAGCTTGACTAACCGCTCCTATACCGCGACTCAATATGCGCTGTTCAGCTCACTGATGACCTTGCCGGGAAAGTTTATCAGTGGTTTTAGTGGCATGGTGGTCGATGGTTTAGGCTACAGCGAGTTTTTTATCTTTGCGGCGCTGGCCGGTATTCCGGCCATTGTGTTGGTTGTGGTAGTGATGAGACGGGCGGAAAAACTACAGTTTAGGCAGTAGCTCGGTGTCTAGTCGATAGTGTTTGCTCAGTTTGTCGATAGGGCATGTAAAGCTTAGGTAACTGCAGCACAGTTGCAAATTTTGAGCCCAATCGGCGCCATCTCCATACAGGCGATCACCGACAACGGGATGTCCCGCCCCCTGCATATGTTTGCGAATTTGATGTTTCCTGCCGGTCTCTATACTTACTTCGATTGCCGATTGGTTTTTTATTGGATCGAAGGCTATTGGGCGAATGTGGCTGACCGCGTCGCGGCCGTCAATGGCATTGTTTAAAGTGGCACGTTCACTAACATTGCCCTGCACAATGGCGCGGTATTGCTTGGTAATTTGGCGGTGCTGAAAGATCGCTGAAAATGCCGCGGCGGCAGACTTGCTGTGAGCGATAATTATCAGCCCAGTGGTGGCGCGGTCCAGCCGATGTACAATAAACGCAGGGCGGTCGAGGTGCTGTTCGATCCAGCGATTGATCGTGCAATGGTCGCCCCATTTGGAACCCTGACTATAGACCCCATAGGGCTTGAACCAGATACTGTAGTGGCTGCAGTCAGCGATCGCGATCGCGGCGGGTATTTGCGTAGAAAGTATTTTCTGGTGGTAATACAAGTGTAACTGCGACCCCGGGCTGAGGATTTTTTTCGCCCGGCGCAAACGGTGCACACCTTTGCCGCTGTCTTGCCACAGCGCGCCTTTGGCCATGGCTGATTTGATTTGTTGTTTTGACAGCGCGCAGGTCTGGCTTAGACAGTCGACCGCATTGCCTTGATTGTGTTCATCAATTACAAGATGGTGTTCTATAATAAGCGGATCATCAGTCATAGTGTTGTTGTGTCAAGTTAGCGTGTCAAAGTGGCGTTGCTGCGGCTGCGCTGTAGTTGCTAAGGTATAACAGTTGCTAAGATAAAACAGTTGCTAAGATAATCAGTTACTGGGATCAACCATTTGCTAGGATAAACTAGCTACTAGAACAACGTAGCCATTAGAACGATATAGTTGCTAAAACAATGCAGTCGCTAGAGTGTAGTCGAAAGGGCAGCAGCAGCGTATATTACATCGCGGCTATGACCATAGTGTATGGTTATTTTATTAATGAATAGAGGGCACCGGTTATGACTCGGCTACTGGTATCATTTGGGGTGCTGTTGTTATTACTGGGCTGTGATAAGCAACCGGCAGAGCTGGCTATTGCCGATACTATTGAGAAGATTGAGCAGGGTCTTGAAGCAAAAAGCAGCCGTGCGGTGTCCTCCCATTTGTCTGAATCCTTTACTATCGATCAGCGCATCAATAAAAAGGGCGCCCGAGGCATGCTGGCGGGGTATTTTCAGCGTTATAAAGCCATTGAGTTGGTGCTGACGAATATTGAGGTGACGGTCAACAAAAACGATCCGCTGCGCGCTAGCAGCAGCGCCACTGCCGCTTTATTGGGTGCGAACAACCTTTTCCCTGAGCGGGCACAGGTCTACCAGCTGAAGGCGCAGTGGCAACTGCAGGGCTCGGACTGGCTGTTAGTAGAACTCAGCTGGCAGTAGCCGTTAAAAGTGGGTGTATGCTTTTACTGTTGTCTGGCAAAGATCTTTTGTGCAACCAGTGCGCCGACAATGTCGCCCTCAACATTGACCGCGGTTCGAATAGTATCTAACGGCCGCTCTACCACTAGCAGTATGCCGATCGCCTCCAGTGGAATACCGGCGGCCAATAACACCATTTGCATACCTGCCATCGAGCCCGAGGGAATACCCGGAGCCCCTATCGACGAAATCATCGCCATTAGAAATACCGCGACCATGGCAGTGTTGCTCAAGTCGATGCCAAACAAGTAGGCCAGAAAGATCGCGGCAATACCCTCGAATAAAGCAGTGCCGTCCATATTCATGGTGGCGCCCAGTGGAAATACAAAACTGCTTACCGTCCGCGAAACCCCTAAGTTTTCCTCCGCCGCCTGCATGCTAACAGGCAGTGTCGCAGCGCTGGAGGAGGTGGCAAAGGCGATCATTAACGGACGGCCAATATTGCGAAATAACCTGACTGGGCTGACGCCGGCAAAAAAATGAGCGATTAGCGGCAATACTATAAGGCCGTGAACAAGAGTGGCGCCCACGACAACAACGCAAAAGGACAGCAGCGAACTGAGTAGTGTGCCGCCACTCTTGAGCGCCACTTCAAAAATAATTGCAAAGATACCCAGCGGAGTGATTAACACCACCCAGGATAAAATCTTGTGCAACAAGGTGTTGATATGCTGTACGCCGGTAATCAGCGGACTGTCCTTGGGTGCGGTTAACAGAAGCGCTAAGCCGATAATAAAGGCGTTGCAGGCGATGCCAAGAATATTGAGATTGGCCAGTGCCGAGAAGGGATTAGTAAATGCCAGCGACAAAATATTGCTAAATACTCTAACTACAGAGTCGTTATCGCTGTCGATCAAAGTGGCTGCAGTGCTGTAGTTGGCACCTTGGGTTGCTGACTCGATAGTAATTTGCTCGACATTGCCGACCCAGGGATGAATATAGAACACCACGATCAGACCAATACCAATAGCGATGGCGGTGGTGCAACTGTAGTACAAGACCGTGACCCCGCCCAAGCTTTTGAGCCTGCTGGCCTCGCCTATGCCCAGCAGGCCGCCGATCAGAGAAAAGAAAATGATAGGCGCGACCAGCATTTTCAGCAACGCCAAAAACACGGTTTTAAGCAGTACTATTAATTCATAGAAGGCCGGAGGTGCCGCCATAGTCGTCCAGCTGGCGTCGCCGAAGAGCAGGGCCGAAAAATAGCCCAGTAGAGCTGCTATCAGCACCCAGAAGGTAAGGTTTTTACTTAGTATGGACATGATTTACTAATCGTTAAAGGAATGAATGTCACCATTACAACAGTCGCTACGGTGCGGTTGTGCCAGCCCTGTTTATCGTGGTTGGCCAGCGGTTTGTGGAGGATAGTTTACCCAATAAAATAAGCACCGGGTTGCGGTGCTTTAAACAGCGGGTTCTGCGGACTAGTAGTCTCTTTTTCACTGCGCTAGTAAACAATAATAACATTGTTATTAGAGCGAATGTTGTAAGGAAGGGAGTTACTGCAGTGAATGTGACGGATGCTGGAGTTCTCAGGTCTAGTAACTGCAATCAGTTATCGTCTTTCTTATAGCCCGCTCTAAGGTCAATATTATATAGGATAGCAGTACCGGTGGTTGTCGAAGAAGAGCATATAAAGTAGCTGCAGCAGCGTTCTAGCGGGCATTCAAATAACCACGGGTGAATATCAATTATCTGTCGAGGGGAGACTCGACCATGCCGGCAAACGCAACGCCGGGCTAGTCCAGTGGCGCTATGGTGGTGGACATTAGTAAGCCCTATACCCTGCGCTAATTGACGGCCAAGAGCGTGCCTGCGATGCTAACCGCGTTGGTTGTTTTGTGGCATATCGAGATGGAGTTTGGCGGTAATTTCGATATCGACTGGAGGTAATTTGTGTCGGTGCTAGAGCGAGCCGGTTCCCACAGTGCTTAGTGTATTTGAGGTCGAGGTAGTGACTAAGGATCTTCGTTAGAGCATCGCGCGCGAGCCTTGCCGCAAGGCATTCAACCCCTCAGGCAGCTTTTATAATACAGCGGCCGGCGGAAAAAATGTTGGTTCACTCGATAGTTTTGAACGGGCGCCTTATCGGTGATTTGGCGAGCGTCAGTGAGCGAGCTAAACGCGTTTTTTTCGCTTTAGGCAGCTATTGCGTATTGCGCGCAGCGCTGGCGCAATAGCACAGCGGCTGTTTCAACACTGATGGGCTGGCAGGTGTTGAAGCGTGTTAAATGGGCATTTATCGCTGTTTTTGGGCACAGACAGGGCGGCTAAAGTAGATTTGAGCTGTATGAAAAGTAGGCAAAATTACGTATTCACTTTACTGTTTAAGCTGTTATGATGTAAAGATCATTGTGCAGTGCGCAATAGTTATTATGTTGGCTGTTTAGATAAAAAAATAAACGCAGGACATAAATAATAACTTTATTATTTACCGCTTATATAGGATCTAACATGCTGGCACAATCTTTATCTGTCGAGCTTACCGACATCGAACAAGCCATGAACAACGCTACCAGTTACCAACAGTGGAAGACCTTGGCTATTGAGTACGACGAGATATCGGGTGGCGCTCAGTGGAAGGAAAAAACCGAGTCTAAGAGCTACGACTACGAAAATATTCAGACCCGCCTCAATGAATTGCAGACACTGCGTACCAGCGGTGATGATATAGGCCTGTTGTTTGCCCTCAATGAGGGTATTCACGGGAATATGGGTGGTATGGGCAAGTCGGTGTTGTATGAAAAGGCCAAATTTGGCACCAAGGTGCTGGTCGAAGCCTATGTCGATGAGGTTGTGACCAGTTTGCAGCATATTTCTTCGCTGCCTGAAAATGAGATTTCTTTCGAAGAGAAGCTCGACTTCTTTGAGCGTGCTAGCCACTGTTTTGGCCGCTCCGCGCTAATGTTAAGTGGCGCGGGCTCGCTGGGTCACTTCCATACTGGTGTAGTTAAGACACTGTTGGAGCACAACTTGATCCCGGCCGTTATCTCCGGTTCTAGCGCCGGTTCGGTGTTGGCTGGAGTGCTTGGTACGCACACCCAAGAGCAGTTAGAAGAGCTCATGTCTCAGGGTTTAGTGCTGGGCGGGCAAAAAATTATCGACCAGGTTACTGCTGGTTCCAAACGCTCTCAAGTCGACGTCAACGATGTTCACGAAATGTTGCGACAGATGATCCCCGATATGACCTTTCAGGAGGCCTATGAGAAAACTGGGCGGCTGATCAATATCACCATTGCCCCGGTAGAAGAACATCAGACCTCTCGCTTGATGAACGCTACCACCTCTCCCAATGTATTTATTCGCTCGGCAATAATGGCCTCCTGTGCTGTGCCCGGGGTGTTCCCTTCAGTTATGCTAATGGCTAAGAATGTTTATGGTGAAGCACAGCCCTACCTGCCTAATCGACGCTGGGTAGACGGTGCAATCACCGACGATTTACCCGCCAAACGGCTGGCGCGTCTGTACGGCGTCAATCATTATATTGTCAGTCAGGCCAACCCTTTGGCATTAATGATACAAAAAAGTGATGAGTACTGGCTCGCTCCAAAGGGTGTAAAATCGGTCTTTCGCCATGCAGGAAGAGAAATGTTACGCGGTGGCGAGCAGTTTAGTCGCCGCTTTCTAAGCCCTTGGCCCGAAGTGAGCAAGGCAATGAATATGTTCTATTCAGTGGCCGCGCAAAACTATACCGGTGATGTGAATATTGCCCCCTCATTTGCTTTTGTCGATCCGCAAAAATTGCTGGGACACTTAACCGAAGAGGAAGTAGCGGACTTAACAGCTGAGGGCGAGCGGTCGACTTGGGCCAATCTCGAGCAAATCCGTATTAGTTCTAAAGTGGGCCGGACTCTCGATACTATTTTGGACCACCACTCCGATCACGACGTGAAGCGTATCTACAAAAAGCGAAAGTCTGCCTAGTGCGTTAACAGCCGGCTACTCAGGCTGCTGCATAGCGCTTGTTAGCCGCCAATCCTGATTACTTATCAAAAGGGCGCAGCTAGGCGGCAGTTTACAACGTGGTCAGAGCTACTTGGGCGTATTCATTGAAAAGTTCTAGCGTGAGTCGTCTCTGGCTGCGTGTCGATGTTCGCCAGTGTCGCTGAACCCGATCGCGACAACGGCTTACTGCTATAGCGTGCTAGCGCCAATAGTGGCAGCAGGTACTAACAGCTATTCTAATAGCGAATTTAGCGGGCGCACTGTTGAGCCGATACCAGCGCACAATATGGTGTGAAGAATGTTAAAGGTGCTTACAGAGGTTGTCGAACGAGTGCGGTAAAGATGTCGGCGGTGGGGTTGAGCGCTTTAAGCGCCAGTCTATTGGGCCAGTAGTCACAATCAAAAGGTCGCCAGTGGCCCTCAGCCTGCGCTAGCTGTTTTGCGATAATGTAAAAAACCGAGGGATTGACGCCGAGTCCAATATGACTTGCCACCACCTCGATGTTGTCAGTTTCTCTCGCATTGGTCTCTTGGGACATTCTCCATGGGACCACCCCATCAGACTTGCTATAAATCGACGTGCAGGGTGCTTCGATAGGCTTAAATTGGAATTTTTGCATCTGCTCGAAAGACGCACTGTCGACATTTTGCTGTGCCCGAGTTTGGGGATTCCACTCGGGTGTGTCTGTCGGGGAACCGGTTATAGGACTGCCCAGGCAGATGACTTGGCGCACATGTTCTGGCAGTGCCCGAGCAATACGGCGCGCGTGTACTCCGCCGAGGCTCCAGCCAACAATACTGACCTTGCCGCCGAGGCGTTGCTGAAAGGCCAAAAATTGATCCAATAGTTGATCGGCACCGCCGCTACGAGCTATACCTAGATTTTTACCCATACCCCAGCCTGCGCTGGTATAACCCTTTGCATCGAGAAAACGGCGCAGTATATAGGTGGAGCGGTCGCTCGCGCCCAGCCCTGGGATAACAAAAACACCGTGGCCATCGCCTTGGGGGGCGAGACTAAGCAAGGGTAAACAGTGGGGAATGGAGGCTAATTCAGCCAGTGCGCGCGGCACTTCTAACAGAGCAAAAGAATTAATAGTACTAGCCCTCAGTAAATGTTAAAACCGGGTTATAGCAAGGAGGCCGTGATCGGTAGAGCGTTATTGGGGTACAGTATAGAGAGATAACGCTGACGGCGCCATGGCGCCGAACGGCACCTGGCGCAGCAGAGAAATAGTATTACGCTTTACTTTTCTTGGCGGGCGCTTTTTCTTCTACAGCGGCTTTAGCCGCTGGTGCTTTGGCTTCAACAGGCGCTTTGGCAGCGGGTGCTTTGGCTGCAACAGGTGCTTTAGCGGCAGGAGCTTTAGTTTCAACAGGTGCTTTGGCTTCGGCGGCTGTGTAGGCTGTTTTCAAGGCAGCGCCGGTTTCTTGAAAAGCGCTTCTAACCAGTGAAGTCTGTGACTCAACAGAAGATTTAACACCGCTCCATACTGACTGGCCGTATTCACGCTGCAGTGCCATAAAGTCTTGAACATTGTTGACTGAAGGCAGTTGCTTACCGTAGCTGGTGTTCAATTCAACGTACTTAGTCATGTTGGCGCGCTGTAACTCGGCATAGCTGCGTAGAGTGCTGCTGTTGATTTGGAACAAAGAGCGGCCCAGTTCAGTTTGCTTTTGAAGCATATTCATAATGTTCTCCAGTAATTAATTTGGCACTTACGCATAGCGCAGTAAATGCTGTTGCAGTCAGTCTTTTTGCCGAAGCAATGGCGCACTAAAAATGGTGCAGTGCGTCATTTTGTGAGGTGATTATATATTGCACTGCACAAAAAACAAGTACTTTGTTAAACTTTTTTTACTCTGTCCTAATAGTCCTTGATTGGCTGTATTTGGGGTTAGTGCTCAACTGAGTGCCCGATGGCGACAGGCCGCAGTTAGCTCAGAGATTTAAGCAGACACACTATGGTCGCTGATGTCGGAGGCTTGCGGCTGTGCTACAGCGCGAGCACTGCGGCTTAAAGAACAGTTTTCAGTAGCGCCCTTGGCGTGATTTTGCAGTTTTGAGGGTGCCGCCAAAAAGCGACTGAATCGTTATATAACAACCCTGGGCCGGTGACCGTATCAGCGGCGCTGGGCACTTTTCATGGCTGTAGCCGGGCAATCCTCAATCCCAATGATTCGACTTAGCGCGGTGCGTCAAACGCAAGATCAGTGCTATGATTGGCAAATACTCTTTTGTGCGATTGAGTAAAAAGTATTCTGGTACAATTACCGGGTAAATGCCGACTAAAAATATAAACGGACACTGTAATGAAGCACTACAAGAAATACCCCAATCGCAGATTGTACGATATCGAGAACAGTAGTTATGTCACAGTTGAGGAAATTCGCCGGGAGATTGCCAAGGGCGAGTCGATTGCTGTTGTCGACTCGAAGAGTGCCAAGGATTTAACCCGCAGTGTATTGTTGCAGATTATCTCTGAGCAGGAAGGAGAGGGCCATGAGCCTATCCTTACTAACCGGGTGATGGAGCAGCTGATTCGTTTTTACGGGGACTCTATGAATAGTATTGTTAGTCGCTATATTGAACAGAGTTTTATGACCTTTATCAGCCAGCAGGAGGCCCACAAAAAACGCATGAAGTCTCTGTCTGAAGTTGACCCGGCTAAATTGGTGCGCAAGGCACTCAAGCAAAATGTCGACTTCTGGACCAACCTCACTAATGCCAGTGGACCTGCTGCGGCTAAAAAGCCCGAGGAAAAATGATCGCGGTCAGTCCCTCTGACGTTGTTAGGTATACCGTGACAATACCGACTGAGGGCGCAGTGATTTTAACATGAGTGCAGGGCAATGATATTTGCGGCGGGGCGCTCTAAGTCCAGCGCTAACTAAGAGCTGAATCGACATTGCGTTGTTCCTCGGCATTGAGATAGTCTGTGTCGATAAAGGTTTTGCTTAATAGCGGCTTTGCGGGTGGCGGGAATAGAAAAACCTTAAGAGTCTGTCCAGCAGTGCCCATCGAATAGTGACCATCGAGCAGTGAACATAGAAAGACGCAGGCAACAATTTAACGCTTTCGGTAATCGCTTTCGAGCTACTGACAGCGGCTGGCACCTAGGCCAAAGTAACAGAACAGCTAATGAGCTCGAGATATGTTTTGTCAGTGGTTTTTTCGACGGGGTTAATTTCACAATCTCGTTATTATTAGCCCTAACCAAAAAAGTCTCGATAACAACCTCACCAAGCTAGCTGCAATCTTCCGGTACGTCCTCGCACCTGCTTCCCCATCTGTCTCCCCACAGTCTTCCGACCTATTATAAGTCCTTAACGGGTTATGGTCAGTTGTGTCCGGCGACTGGGCCGCGATAAGTGGGGCATGCTGGCGTTGATATAGGCGCTATGGTGGGCCAATCTATACTCTCAAATAAGCTGTAAATACATGTGTCCATGAGCACTAAAACTGAGTGCAGCTCTCTTCAGAAAGGCGCAGAGGATAACTACTGGCCACTGCTGAATTCATCATCGCTGGCGAGGGGCTACAGAATTTTACTATGCGGGTTCAGGCTCGCAACGCCAACAATTGTAGACCGGCTGGTCTGCAATTTTTTTCTCAATCGTGAGCGTTGTTGCAGGGACTGTTGTAGGTTCCGTTGCAGGGGCTTTTACAGGGGCTGTTGCAGAGGCGCTTACAGTCGCTATTGCAGGGGCGGCAACAGCGGCGCGATGAATCTGATCGGCTCAATGCGGCGGTGGAGACTCAACGCTTTGAAGAGATCATAGGGGCATTTATCAAAAGTAACTTTGCCGACTACGCAGTGGTAAAACACCGGCGGCCATGGAAAGCTAACCTTAAATTGCCAGTGCCATCGCCGCTAAAAAAGCGCTGTACGGCATGACTGCCGCGCATTTTTGATCGTCAATACCGCCAGCGGTTGCCGGTTGACTCCGGCCCCGGCCAATCTAGTCGTTGCAATGTCTGTTGGGGCCTCAAAGGCGGCGACGGACTACGCCTCTTGTAGCGATAAGTCGTAACGCTCGAGGGCCACTATCGAGCACGCCTTAGGTTATGTCTTAGCGGGCCCGAGACTATCCCCCGGCAACACCGCTAGCCATAGTACCGTCGACATTTGCTCTGATAATGAGGCCTTGAAACGCCTCGACGACCTGTTGCCAGCTTGTTGCGAGGCGCCAGAGGTCGATGCCCGGTAAGCGTAAACATTTAGCGCTGCACAGCCCGATGCGGTATTATCGGCGTCCAGTATTCCAGCGAGCCCCGCACCGCGATGAGCGAAACCTTTGATGATAGCAACGACCCCCATCGCCGGCGCAATGCGCTAACAGGGGACTGGGTGTTGGTGTCGCCACACCGGGCGAAAAGACCCTGGTTGGGGCAAACCGAGAAAGAGGCACCAGCCGCTGCCAGTGACTACGATGCCAGCTGTTATCTTTGTCCGGGCAATAGCCGTATGGGGGGTGAGCAAAACCCCGACTATAGTGCAGTCTATGTCTTCAATAACGACTTTGCTGCGCTTCGCCCGGAGACCCCCACCGCAGAGGTAAAGGATGAGTTTTTTGCCTTGCAGGCTGAGCGCGGTTTGTGCCGGGTGGTGTGTTTTTCTCCCAACCACAACACCACTCTAGCGCAAATGAGTGTGCCGCAAATTCAGGCAGTTATCGACACTTGGGCTGAACAAAGTGAGGAGATCGGCCGGCAGCATCCCTGGGTTCAAATTTTTGAAAACAAGGGCGCTACCATGGGTTGTTCGATACCCCATCCCCACTGCCAAATATGGGCCCAAGATCATGCCCCGACCCTGCTTGAGCGAGAGCAGCAGCACCAAACTGATTATTACGGCCGTCATGGACGGCCGCTGCTGTTGGACTACGGTGAGCGTGAGCAAGCTCAGGGTCAGCGGTTGGTGGTAGAAAATGAGCTGTGGCAGGTATTGGTACCTTACTGGGCGGCCTGGCCTTTTGAGACGCTGCTGCTGCCAAAGTTCCCGGTGGCGCGAATAAGTGAATTGAACAATGTGCAGCGCCGCAGTTTGGCCGACATTGTGGCGCAGTTGACTATTCGCTACGACAATTTGTTTGAGTGTGCCTTTCCTTATTCGATGGGTTGGCACAGTGCTCCCTTCGATCAGCGTAGCCATCACGAATGGCAATTGCACGCCCACTTTTATCCACCATTACTACGCTCTGCCTCAGTGCGAAAATTTATGGTGGGCTATGAGATGATGGCCGAAGCTCAGCGCGATTTAACACCCGAACAAGCCGCACAGTTATTGCGAGCAGCCAGTCCTATTCACTATAAAATGCAAGGCAAATAGTGGCGGTGATAATTGCTATGGCGATGATTAAGGTCGGTACTAAAACAGGTACTAAAACCTGCACTAAAGTCGATGCTAAAACCGCTACGAAAACAGACCTTACTATGAAGCTCCCACTATGACAGACCCCAGTGACAACCGCTCAAGGCAACCCCGAGAACAGGTGCAATTAGCCCACCGGCAATATTATGCAGTGCCAGCGGAACTGGTAGTCACGGCTCCGGGTCGGGTCAATTTGATTGGTGAGCACACCGACTATAATGACGGTTTTGTGCTGCCGTTAGCGATCAACTTTAATGCGGCGGTGGCCGCTAGTCGTCGCTCCGACCGACGTATTCGAGCGGTAGCGCTGGACCTGGGCTCGCAGGTCGAGATCGATCTTGACGCCGAACCGCGCTTTGACCAAAGTGCTCCTTGGAGTAATTACCTGCGCGGTGTACTGAGTGAACTGCATATCGGCGGTTACCCATTACAGGGCGCGGACTTAACTATTAGTGGTGATGTGCCACAAGGTGCTGGTCTGAGTTCTTCCGCAGCGCTAGAAATGGCACTGGTGCGTGCGTTGCTGGCGATTAGCGGAGCACCGATAGAGGCCACCGCAGCGGCGTTAATCGGCCAGGCCGCAGAAAACAATTTTGTCGGCTGTAACTGCGGCATTATGGACCAGCTTATTTCTGCTCAAGGTCGCTGCGGCCATGCGCTGCTGATTGACTGTCGCGATTTAACGTTGCGCTCAGTGCCGCTGCCAAAACAGGCGGCGCTGTTAATCGTCAATTCCAATATCAGCAGAAAATTAGTGGACGGCGAATACAATACGCGCCGACAACAGTGTGAGGCGGTGGCCAGCCATATGGGTGTACCCGCGCTGCGCGACGTCGATATGGCGGCATTGCTGGCAGTTGAGCACGAGCTTGGGGAGCTGGAATTTCGACGGGCGCGGCATGTGGTGAGTGAAAATGCACGTACCGAAGATACTGCCCAGGCACTGATTGCCGGCGACTTGGTTCGGGTCGGCGAATATATGGCGCAATCGCATGCGTCGATGCGAGACGATTTTGACATTAC
Source organism: Paraglaciecola psychrophila (assembly GCA_047623385.1). Classification (GTDB taxonomy): domain Bacteria; phylum Pseudomonadota; class Gammaproteobacteria; order Pseudomonadales; family Dasaniaceae; genus Oceanicoccus. Next base: position 5,463 of record JBLHLU010000003.1, on the reverse strand, counting down.
GGTAGCGGAAATCGATACTTTAGTGGCAATTATTAAATCGGTTATTGGTGATAGTGGCGGCACTCGCATGACTGGCGGCGGTTTTGGTGGCTGTGTAGTGTCACTGTTTCCCGCCGAGCTATTACCGGCAGTGGTAGCTGCAGTGAAGGAACAATACCCTAGACTAACCGGCCTTGAACCCACGTTGTTTGAGTGCGAAGCGGTAAACGGTGCCTTCGTGGATAGCTTGTGATGGAATTGTCACGGCGCGACTGGGAGAGCCCAGCAAGTACATCCTTTAACCGACTTCCAGCGCACAGTCCGCTGTGCAGTTGGCGCGATGAATCCAGCGCCGCTGAGGATCACGCCAGCTCGTCGCGGCTGAGTCTCGACGGGCAGTGGCAATTTAGTTTCTACGACAAACCTGAGGCGGTTCCCACGCACTGGCGCCAGGCGCAAGCTAATACCATCGCAGTGCCATCTAACTGGCAACTGCAGGGATACGACTACCCCATTTACACCAATGTTAAATATCCCTTTCCCAATACGCCACCGCGGGTGCCGGCAGACAATCCCACGGGCTGTTATATACGCAGCTTTGAATTACCTGAAAATTGGCAACAAGGGCAAACCCGTATATGTTTCGACGGAGTCAATAGCGCGTTTTATTTGTGGTGCAATGATCAGTGGGTAGGTTACTCCCAAGACAGTCGCCTAGCTGCGGAGTTTGACCTGAGCGGCTATCTGCAGCCGGGAACTAACACCATCGCCGTTATGGTGCTGCGCTGGTGTGACGGTAGCTATTTAGAAGATCAGGACATGTGGTGGCTCAGTGGTATATATCGCTCGGTATCGCTGCTCAATAAACCGCTGTGCCACATCGGCGATGTCCGCATTAGCCCTGATCTTGATAGTGATTATCGTCATGGCAGTCTCGCTATTGTGGTTCACGGTGCGACAGCACAAGGTCTTACTAGCACCGTTCGGGGCAACCCCTGGGCTAAAATTCAGGTGCGCGCCAACTTGTATTTAGGCGACGCTCTTATCGTCAGTACTACCCAGGCCATGGGCGGTGCCGATATCGACGAGCGCGGCGGCTACCGCGACCGCTGCTATATTGATCTCAAAGTCGATCAGCCGCTGCAGTGGAGTGCTGAGTGTCCTAACCTCTACCGGCTCACGCTGACCCTGCTCGATAGCAACGCAGAGCAGTTGCTCGAAGTTGAAGCTTTTGATGTGGGTTTTAGGAAAATTGAAATATTGCGCGGACAGTTGTGCCTCAATGGTAAAGCGCTAATGATTCGGGGGGTTAACAAGCACGAGCACGACCCTAAAACCGGACACGCCGAGTCGCTGGCGGGGGTAGAACATGATCTGCGGCTGATGAAACAAAACAATTTTAATGCGGTGCGCTGCTCTCACTATCCGCATCAGCCGGGATTTTATCGTCTGTGTGACCGCTTGGGTCTGTATGTGGTCGACGAAGCGAATATCGAAACCCACGGTATGATCCCGATGGCTCGACTGGCGGATGACCCCCAATGGGCCGCTGCCTTTTTAGAGCGAATGACTCGCATGGTGGCGCGGGACTTTAACCACCCCTCGATTATTATTTGGTCACTGGGCAACGAATCGGGCTACGGCGCTGCCCACGATGCCATGTATCAGTGGACAAAACGCTGCGATCCCAGTCGCCCGGTGCAATATGAGGGCGGAGGCTCAGATACCGCGGCTACCGATATCGTCTGTCCCATGTACCCGCGTACCGACCAAGATTTGCCGCAGAATTTTTCTAGTCGGCCCAAGTGGTCGCTGCGCAACTGGGTAGCGCAAGCCGGCGAGCAGCGTCCTATAATCTGCTGTGAATATGCCCATGCTATGGGTAACAGTCTGGGAAATTTCGACGACTACTGGCAGTTATTTAAACAGCACCCGCGGCTGCAGGGAGGATTTATTTGGGATTGGGTCGACCAGGGACTAGAGTGTGTCACTGAGCTTGGCCAGAGTTACTGGGGTTATGGTGGTGACTTCGGTGACCGTATTAATGACCGTCAGTTTTGTATAAATGGTCTCAATTTTCCCGATCGCAGTCCCCATCCATCGCTGTTTGAAGCGCGTCGCGCGCAGCAACTATTTAATTTCACCGTCAACTTCGACGGGTCACTTATATTGACGGTCGGTAGCGAATATCTTTTTCGCACCACCGATAATGAGCGCTTGCACTGGGCCTTAGTCAATGCTGATGGAACGTTGTTTAGTGGCGAAAAAACACTGAATATTGCCGCCGAAGCTGCGGTGCAATACCCGCTGATAGAGGGCGGCGACGTTTTAGATACCGACTCACCACTGCGGCTAGATGTATGGGTTACCCAGCCGCAACAGACACCTTGGGCGGGGGCTGATTTCGAAGTGGCGAGAATGCAATTTGATTTGGGTGCTGCCCACAAAGCGCTGGCCATTGAATCTGTTCCACTGAGCGATCTATCTATTGCGACCGATGACACCTGTTGGAGCATCGACAAAAATAGCGGTTTTATCAGTAGTTGGTTAAAGAGTGGCAAGCAAATGTTAGCGCTGCCAATGGCCGACAACTTCTTTCGCGCTTCGCTCGATAACGATATTGGGGTGTCGGAGGCAGTGAAGCCAGACCCTCAATCATGGATAGAGCGCTGGCGCGCCGCGGGACTTAACGATTTAGAACATCGCTGCCTCGATATCGCTATCGATCAGCAGCACCATTGTATTCGCGTGCGGCATGGGTATTTTATTGAGCAACGCGAAGTGATAACTAGTCTTTGGACTCACCGTTTTGATCAGCACGGACGCATGCAAGTCGATATTGATGTCAGGCTCGATTCCGCGTTACCACCGCTGCCGCGTATTGGTGCCAGCTTCAAGCTGGTAGCGGTGGCTGACAATGTCAGTTGGCGAGGCCGCGGGCCTCACGAGAATTACCCGGATCGAAAACACAGCGCCGACCTGGGTTGTTGGTCGGCACCGCTAGCAGCGATGCATACAGACTATATATTTCCAACGGACAACGGCCTGCGCTGCGATTGTAATGAGCTGCAGTTGGGTGATAGTAGCGTTGGTGGCGTTTTCCACTTCAGCCTAAGCCGCTTTGGTCAGCAGCAGTTAGCCGCAGCCAAGCACAGCTGCGATTTGGTTGCAGAGCCCGGGGTCTATGTCTATTTAGACGGTTTTCATATGGGGGTGGGAGGAGATGATTCTTGGAGTCCCAGCGTTAAGGCGGCCTATCTGCTGGACCAATCGCAGTACAGTTGGGGATTTGTTTTAGCTTAATCTTTTATAGGCGGGTTCAACAACGCTGCTGCGGTTTCGCAGTGGCTGGTTACAAAATAATGTGGTTATAAGTTTTAAGCTGTTGTTTGCACAGCGCTAAGTGTTCACCTGCAGTTTCAGCTGCTATCGCTACCGTAGGACCTTTAACCGAGCTAATACTGTTGTTCCAACTGTGTGGGTTGAGCTGTTGAAAAGCGTCAGCAGTAACTGGCGTTGCTACTTGGCGATATCATTGAAGAAAATGAACTCGCTACAGGGTTTAGGCAGGAAGGCTTGTACTATTCGGCCCGGGCCTTCTTCGCCAAGGCCTCCTATTCTTTTGGATATTTCGTTGCCGGTTTGAGTTTGGGTATGTTTCTACACTTGCCCTTCGACGCGGTGCTGGGGCAACTGGGCGAGGGTATATCATTGAGCATGGGCATTATCGCCGGGCCTGTTATGGGCGTTGCAGCGGTGCTTATTTATAGTCGCTATAACCTCACTCGCTTGCGACATCGGCAGGTATTAGCCCTACTCGAAGACCGGTCAGCAGCAGCGAAATAGGTGCTGTAGTGCTCCAGGCTTCCACTGCTGCTCACCGCTATTTACCGATATGTAGCCCAACAGTTGCTGGCGGTTCAGCGCCATTTACACGGTAGCGGTGTTATTGCTATCTGCAGGGATAGTTTGAATTTACTGAGGCCCCACAAGACGGGTGTTAGCGCTGGTGCAGTTTGGCGTACTGTCTAGGCGGGATACCAAATTCGCGTTTGAAAGCGGCAATAAAGTTGGTGCTATGGGCGTAGCCAATCCGGAGAGCGAGTTCATTTAAGGCTATCTGCGGGGTCTCGATGAGCGCCTCTTTGGCCAGTTGTAGGCGCCTTTGACACAGTAAGCCAAATACTGAACAGCCAAAAATCTCTTTAAATTCCAAGTTGAGTCGACGTGGGCTAAGACCAGACTGTTTGGCCAACTGCTCTATGCTAGGCGGGTTAGCGACGTCCTTAAGCAAGTATTGAGCGGCCTCGTGTAGGGTGCTTTTGTGGGTCAGTAAATCCCCTGTGATGGCTTTTGCCAGTAGCGGCTTACTGGACTGCTGTCCTAAAATAAGGGCGAATAACTGTGAGCAAGCCCCTTCCAAATAGAGTCTTTGTAATGGGCGGGACAACTGCTTATTGTGGAACGTGGCTACTGCTAGTTGTTTGATCAGTGTTGAAATAGGAAAACAACGTAGCATTGCATGCGGGTGATTCGAGCTCGATAGTAATAATTTGAGATCGACCTCACAACCCTCATGGGTAAATAATTCGACCAGAGTCTCCAGCTCCAAAGTACAGATATACAATTTAATCGCGGTACCTGGTAACGCTACTAATTCGGTAGGCAAGTTGGAACAATCGACTAGCAAGCCGCTATTTTTAGTAATCGAAAAGGGGGTGGATCCACTTACATTGGCAATCAGTTCACCCGATAAAGGCAGTACAAATGTCAGTGCTTTATTGTCGGTATCTTTTGCGATGGTACTGAGATTTAGCGTTAGCGATTTTTGAGTTTTAATATTGGAAAAGCTGACTAGCAACGGGCCATATTTCATTACTTCGCGGCTGAGTTCGGCACTATTGGACTTATCGCCATGGTGCTTACGGTCAATTCTGGTGTCAATGTCTTGCTCTTTTACGTGCTCAAGGTCGTTATTCATTTACAGTAGTATTCCCCAAGCTGGTATCGGCGTTACAATTTACTCGCAGCGTTTACCTGCAGCAGTTGTTGGCGACAGTAGGTAAGTGCTTCGATCGATCATTTCTAACATTTTGACCAAGCGCTGCTCTTGTGCTCGGCTTAGTGATCTCTATTAAGCATTAGATTTACATTTTTTACATGATTTATCAATTTATTTAATACTAATGCCTTAACCGAGACCTAGAAATGTGCCTAGACTTTTAGGCTAACACCACACCGTGGTGGTCTTAATGCCTGATTGCTGTTAACTGAATGGTTAGTAGTGGTTGTATGTAGAAGGTTGCAGGGCAGTAAAAGGGTATTTCCGGTAGGGTCTGGTTTCTAGCTCTTGCTGTGAAATGTCAACAAGGTTGGTAGTGGCGCGATCTAGAAAAAGCCTCGGCACCAGCGCAGTGATCGTTAAATGTTCCAGTAGTAGTATTGCTCTTGTTAGTGCAGGGCACCAACAAGAGCAAGTAAACG
>JBLHLU010000002.1:0-46513 GCA_047623385.1 Paraglaciecola psychrophila | reverse complement strand
GCCTCAGTAACCGGGCTGCAGCGCCCAAAACAATTCAAGCAGTTACTGCTTAGCGAACAACAAGCTAAGCGCTGGGAGGCCGAGACATCGGGCTTTTTCGAATCCATCGACGATGTCCCCGAAGAGGGGGTAGAGGCTGGCGGTGATGTCGGCGGCTACAACTCGTTCTGGTTGGACCCCGGCACCAAGGCGATGCGGGTTAATGGCGAAATTAGAAGTTCTATTTTGACCTCACCGGCAAACGGACAATTACCGTTTCGCCTCGGTGCACGGTTTAAGTTATTTCAGTTTCTATTACAGGATGCTATGGACGGCCCCGAGCAACGTCTATTGGGCGAGCGCTGTCTAATGGGCTTTGGCTCAACTGCTGGGCCACCCATGTTACCGGTGGTGTATAACAATCACTACCAAATTGTTCAGTCGCCGGGGCATGTGATGATTTTAGTAGAGATGATTCACGACGCCAGAATTGTGCGATTGGAAGGCGAACATGTCGCCGATGTTATTCGGCCTTGGTTAGGTGACTCGATTGGCCACTGGCAGGACGACACCCTGGTGGTCGAAACCAAAAACTTCAATCCGGGTCAGAGCTTTCGCGCTGGCTTAAGAAGCCAGTACTATCTCAGCAGCATCGCCAAAGTCACTGAGCGCTTCACCCGTGTCAGCGCAGAAGAAATTGTTTACCAATTTACTGTTGATGATCCCGGCGCCTATTCTGAGAAATGGACGGGCGAAATGTCCTTACGCCAAGCAAAGGGACCGATCTACGAATATGCCTGTCACGAAGGTAACTATGCCATGTCGGGCATTATGAAAGGTGCACGGCTGGAGGAATCAGAGCAGTAAAGGGTCACAGAGCTGCAGCTTATGGTGTTAACTGCAACAGCACAAAACCCTCGCGTAAATCACCAGCAAACGGAGCTCAGGCGTTGTTGCTGTTAGGCCAACTGTTATTACGTTCCTGTAGTTAAGTTTCTATTGCTGCGTTTCTATCGCTACCTTTCTATTGCTACGTCTAGTATCACTTAATCTATGACCGTAGAAAAAGAGTAGCTGCTTGTCTTCAATGGGCCGTTTCTCTGCCCCGCGCAGTAATGCACTTTTAAATGTGAAGCTACGCCATCAAAACACCCCAGGCCTGGCGGTATAGCGCCTGACGTTATTACTGCATTACGCTGTTATCTTACCGAACTACATTTTTTACCCCATAGAAAAAACCCACTAGCCAAGGCGCTGCTCATTATTTTTCGCACACCCTTTGCCAAACCGGTGGTAAGTGTTAGCGCTGTCCGCGCAAAGCCATAGCCGCAGCACCAAGGCCTCGCGAAATTAATGCTGCCATTGCGGGGCTGGTGCATACCGTAAAAACTATTGCGGCCAGAAGGGCTTACGCAACTCGGCCTTGAGTATTTTTCCAACACCACTCTTGGGTAATTCGCCGCTAATAATAGCGACCGTTTTGGGGCACTCGTAACCTGCTAGGGTAGCTCGGCAGTGACTAATCAGCTCTTGCTCCGTGGCAATTGCGGCTTCTTTAAGCACCACAATAGCGTGCACGGCCTCACCCCATTTTTCATCCGGTATGCCGATAATAGCGCACTCTAATATCGCTTCATGCCGGTAAAGAACATTTTCAACGGCGGTGGAATAAACGTTTTCACCGCCGCTGATAATCATATCTTTAATGCGGTCAGACAAAAAAAGAAAACCTTCTTCATCGAGATAACCGGCATCGCCGGTGTGCATCCAGCCATCGCGCACCACCTGTTTGGTCAGCTCGGGCTGGCGCCAATAGCCCTGCATTACCATCGGGCCACGCACACAAACTTCTCCCACTACACCCTGAGGCTGCGCTTTGCCTGTTTCATCAACTACGGCAATATCTGCATTGAGTACCGCCTGCCCGGCAGAGCGTATGCGTCCGGCGTTGGGACCCTCAAAGCAGTGATACTTGGGTAATAACATCGTTGCCACTGGCGACAGTTCGGTCATACCGTAAGACTGCAAAAAGGCAATATCGGGAAATTTCGCCATCGCACCGCGCATCAGTGCCTCGGGCATAGGTGATGCACCGTAGGTTAGCAGGCGTAGGCTAGACACGTCGTAGTCGTTAATCGTCGGGTGCTGCAACAAAGTATTGAGCATGGTTGGCACCACCACCGTGGCCGTTACCCGAAAACGCTCAATGGCGTCGAGGAAGTTGTCGGCATTAAAACTGGGTATCACTGCGTGGGTGCCGCCAACGGCTGTTAGGGTGAACAAACGCGAACCACCGGCGAGATGGAACAGCGGCGATACGTGCAAATGGATACTGTCTGAGGACAAGCCAAGATTGACAATGGCATTCATCGAATTGGCCATAAAGTTGTTGTGGCTCAGCATCACACCTTTGGCTTTGCCGGTGGTGCCGCCAGTATAAAATAGTGCAGCGAGGTCCTCTCCCGAGCGGTTGGCGTCGGCTACCGGGGCGGTATTGGCCAGCGCCTGCTCATAGTCCAGCAGACCAGCGGCCATAGTAGCGCTGGTAGTGTCGGCATAAATAACGGATTGCAGGCTGGGACAGTGCTCTTTCAAATCTTCAATATCATCGGTAAAAGCTGCTCCGACTAACAGAATCTTTGCCCGCGCATCGTTCAAACAATGGGTTTTTTCAGCCATGGCCCAGCGAGTATTAATCGTCAAGATTACCCCACCGGCCCACAACGCGGCGAAGTAAAACTCCACATAACGCGGACTGTTGTGTGACAACATGGCCACCCGGTCACCGGGCTGTAGTCCCAGCGATTGAAATACGCCGGCGAGGCGAGCCACCCGCTGCTCAAACTCACTCCAGCTGACAATACCCTCGGCAGATACCAGCGCTGGGCGCTTCGGGTAGAGTTGGGCGGCTCGATGAATACCCTGGGTCAAACGCATAGCCTGTGCTCCGCAATCATTATTATCGTATCGGTAGCCCGCTATACTAACACCTGCTCCCGCGACAGTTTAATAAATCCATATTGGATAAAGACTTTATCTTGACCGAGCTAGCTACCCGCAGTTTGCTCAGCACTACACCGCGGCCTATTGCGGTCATTAGAGCACCTTGCGTAGATCTGCAGAGGCAAGCTGGCGAATACGCAATAGGGTATAGCACTGGCGGGCAATGTGTGTGGCCGTTGAGCCAGTAGTATGACCGTGATCATGAAAGTAAGCACTAGAAATAGGCACTTGGAAACAGCCTTTAGAGACAATCGTTAGGGACTATTCCTAGAAACAATCCCCACAAAAATTTCCTAAAAACATTCCCCAAAAACAATCCCTAAAACAGTCCTTACAAAAAATCCTGACAACCAGTCCCTATAAAAAATCCCTAGAAATAGCCCCTAGAAAAAAACGCTTAGAACGTCATGCGAAGGCCGACACTAACATGATCATAATATTGCTCTCCCTTATAATCTGCATGCAGGGAAAATGTATCGGAAAAGCTATAACTTGCACCCAGTGCGAAGATATTGGATGCTCGCTCTCCAATATATAAATATTGATAACTGGCATTGACTGCCACCGAATCAGTCAGTAATTTTCGTACGCCTATGCTGGCTCGGTAGCCAGTTTCACTATTATCAAATCGCCGATAATCACTATCTACGTCGTAATACGTTTTATCCAGCTGTATAAATACCGCAGCACTAGGGCTCAATGCGCTTTGATAGCCCACACCAATATCCTTTATTTCTAAACCGACACCACCGGTGCTGGTTGCTGAACGTTCATAGGACAAGTACGTGCTATCGGACAAGGCAATATTGCCCTTAACGTGATGGCCCTGTAGGTCAAAGCTGCTGTCGTTATTGTTATCGTAACTGTTGTGGTAACTGTTGTCGTAACTGTTATTTTCACTATTACTTTGGTCAAAATTCATAGTACTACCACCGAGTTGCAGGAAACTCTGCGCTTTAATATCGGCACTGACGGTAATAGGAACGAGCAACAACATTGATGTGCTTAGCGATACTGATAACAACGTATTTTTCATAAGTTTTCTCGCTTCAATAGGAAATAATGTGAAGCGAGAATAACGTGGAAACACTTAACCTAATCTGAATGGAAAAACCAAGCAGCTGCTATTCTAGGTAGTGGCACTGCACTGACTAACGGCTGCGTCGAAACGGTAAAATCAATGCGTGCAATCTTGATGGCTATTGAGAAAACCCCTTTCAACACTATTTTTATGGTGAAAAGTGCACAGGGAATTTATCGCGATAGGCAGCAACTGACTATTGTTGGACCGCGGCAAACGACGAGTGTGACGCCGGTAGTTCAGCAAGCAGGTCGGCTCGACTAGTGTGGCGGTTGAGTAACTCAACGATCACTGGGTCGGGATTAACAAAAATACAGGCATAGTCTTTTTCACCCAACAGTGGGTTAACAACGTAGGCTAATTGCTCAACATCTTGGCTAAACTGCGCGTTAATCGTGCCGTGATTGCCGCGAGCATCAAGCCGGACCCAGCGCGATAGCGCGCTGAGATAAATCGCATTGAGTCCGTGTAAAACCGATGGTTCACCGGGTTCATCACCAGCCAATACCTGATAACAAAATCCACAGGCGATATTCTGCGAGCGCAGCATAGCTGCAAGTAAATGGCTTTTGGCGTGGCAGATTCCCGTTGCTGCGGCGAGTACCTGTGAGGCGCTGCAGCTAACAACGTTTGAGGCTATATCACTGGAGTGAGGAATACGATCTCTGACCCAGTGGTACAGTGTTTCGATGATTTCATATTCCGACGTTAAACCAGCGGCTAGCTGCGAGGCCTTTTCTTCTACAAGGGTAGCCGACCAGTCCAATACAGCTGTGGAGCTGAGATAGTCGTCAATGCAGACACTCTCGGTCGTTAAATTGATCCAATAGTTCTCTTGTTAGCTCAGGCTCACAACTACCGTGAAACTGTTAACTGGCAATCAGCTGCTGCTGCTCGATGTCAAAAAACTGCCTGATGGTGACCACTAACTCGGTAGTATCGTCATCCATATGCAGGTGATGTGATCCCGGCAAAATACAGTATTGCAGATTGGTGTATTTGCCACTTAACCGCTCGATGGTTTCCTTATACCAGCTGGAGCCGTCACTGGCACCGGCAATTAGTATCTGACCTGGATAGGCAGCTACAATATGCTCAACCATTTCATCGGTTAGAGACAGCGCGTCGGACCAGCGCACGCGGGCATCTGAGCGCCAGCTATAACCACCATCAATTAATTGCGCGCCTCTGGCCACCAATGCTTCAGCCGAGGCCTGAGTTTGGCCGGTAGACTCAGCCACTTTCGCTGCCATCTCCTGGGCACTGTCAAAACGACGCATGCCACTGGCCTGACGGTTAATGTTTTCGTCCAGAGACTTGCGGGTGTCTAACAACCACTGTGCCGGTGTAGTGCTCGCCGCGAAACCGTCCAAGCCCAACATGCGCTCGATTCTGTCTGGGTACAAACCCAGCATCAGGGTGCTCAATTCAGCGCCCATAGAGTGTGCCAACAGCCCAAAGGTCTGCCAGTTAAGCTGATCGGCAACCGCGATAATGTCTTGAATATAGAGCAGGCCTAGATAAGGCGTGTGGCGGGGCCGATGATCTGAACCACCGTGTCCGGCAAACTCCAGTACCAGTAAATCCAATTCCGGTAGCAACGGGGCAATAAAATCAAAAGAATTGGCGTTGTCCAGCCAACCGTGTAGGGCAATAACCGGAATGCCACCCTCTTTACCCCAGCGCTTCCCGGTAATTTTATGGCCGTGATTATTGAATTCGACTTCGATCATTGTCTGCAGCTGCCTATTAAACTGGGGCACGGTATGCCCAAAATGGGCGCAGTCTACCGTAGCCGGCGTGGATAAAAAAGGTGCGACGCCAGCCAGCGAAGCATGCCATTGATACTATGGCGCAGATTAGCGGCCTCGGAGGGCGGGAAATGGCCTATGGACAGATGAACTGCGGTATTGTGACTAAACCGCAATGTTGGACACAGCTCGATAATAACCGCCACTGTAACGAATAGGCCCTGCGATAACATCGAGGCTGCTAACAACGCTAGTCAAACACTGAACACGCAGAAAAAAAGAGTTCTTTTGCCGGGGTCTTTGTCGGCGGTGTTAGTCGGCGGTGTTAGTCGGCAGTATTTGCCGCCAGTGTTTTATCTGCACTAGCTGTGCGCCTTATTAAAAACATCTTTTGGCGCGGCTGCGCGCAGTTTATAATGCCGGCTATAACCTATAAACATAACACTATGCATCAAGTACGTTGGAATAGCCGGCTGCGAAAAATCAATAGCCAGAGCGATTACCCTACTGCAAAAATTCGCCAATAAAATCGCCTGTAGCGAGTAACCAGCACCGGCCATCGAGTAGCAAAAACAATGAATAACCAGCAAGACCTGCAACAAAAAAATGTAGCTGTTATCGGCGCCGGCGCTGCCGGCCTAGTGACCGCTCGGGAATTACTGCGACAGGGATTTTCCGTCGCTGTTTTCGAACAGGCCGAGCAATTGGGTGGACTTTGGGTTTATAGCGAAGCAACGGAGTCTGACATATTGGGGCAAGCCGTCGAGCGCCGCATACACTCATCGTTATATCAGTCGCTGCGCACCAACCTACCCAGAGATCTCATGGCCTTTTCAGACTATAGCTTTGACTGTGCCGGTGGTGGCGACGATAGCTGGCCGCGTTTTCCTCACCACAGCCAGGTGCGTCACTATATCGACAACTTTGCCCGCGACCATCAGTTACTTGAGCATATTACCTTTAATACAACAGTGAAGCAGCTAACCCGGGATACAGATACCGGCACGGTGACACTTGAACTGCAGTGTCAGAAAACCAATAGCACCTCTCAGCAACACTTTGATGCAGTGGCGGTATGTAATGGCCATTTTGCCAAACCCAGAGTACCGGTATTAGATGCACTGCATAGGTTTCCAGGCAAGGCATTACACAGCCATAATTATCGACGCCCAGAAGATTTTAGCGGACAGCGCGTAGCCGTTTTTGGCGTTGCGGCTTCCGGAGCAGATATAGCCAGAGAAATAGCGTCGCAGGCCGATCAAGTGTTTTGGTGTGGTGAAACCTTTGACGCACTAGCGGGCAAACAAAAGACCGACCCGGCGGCAAACAATATGCAGCTTTATTCCTGCCCTACCGGTTTCGACAGCGACGGCAAGCTTTATTTCAAACACAATGCGGCTGAAAAAATCGACAGCTTTGTCTACGCAACGGGCTATCACTACGACTACCCCTTCTTAGACGACAGCCTGCAGATTACTGTTGAAGACAACTATGTGTCGCCACTGTACCAACAAATTGTTCCACCGCACTGCCCCAACATAGGCTTTATTGGCATTCCGTTTGTAGTGGTACCCTTCCCATTTTTTGAAATACAGGCTCGCTGGTTTGCCCGCAGTATCGCCGCACCAACAATGCTGCCAACCACCGCACAAATGCAGCAGTGGCTAACGCATCGGGAGGCTACATTTCAAACTGAACAGCGTAAGCAGCGCCAGTACCATCAACTCGCAGGCGAACATAACAGTTATTTAAATACCCTACTACAGCAGCTAGATGCGGAGCCCCTGCCCGACTGGTTTACCGCGCTGTTAGACGAGGTCAAACAAACGGGTAGCAGAAATCCCGCCAGCTTCCGTGACCAACCCTATAGCCAGCAAGGCCCGACCGTACTCCGCAGGGAATAAAATACGGGGCCAGTGCACTGAAATAGGGGGAAAGTTTACTTAATTTGCAGTTCGAATTAAATCAACTTCCCCGTATTTCTATTCCCGTATTTCTTTTTTATTTTTCGGCCAACAACCGCTGTATTTCCCGAGCAAACAACCAGAGCCTATCCTGACCCCAGAGCGCTAACACCTGATGACCTTCTTGATCTAACAGCCGAAAGCTGGGGACTCCCCAGCTGCCAAAATCGTACATTGCCTGCCGATTGTTCTCCAACAGCTGCTGCCAATCATCACTGCCCAGATGCTCACGGGCTTGCTGCCAGTCGAGCCCGGCAGCTTCTACTACTTTTTGCAGTCCTCGATGGTTGTTGGTGTTGTGTCCCTCGGCGAAGGCCGCTTTAAGAAAGGCACTTAACAGCGCGTTACCTTTGCCCTGCTCAACCGCCCAAGGGTAAAGCGAATAACAGCGTCGTACTGGCTCGCCAATGGGGTCGTACATTTTACCAAAGGGCACCGCTAGTGCAGCAGCCTCACGCATGGCATCACTGAAAATATAAAACCCTTTTTGACGTGTGGCTGGCACACCTCGCATCACCATCGGCAAGACCGGCCGTACCACCAGCTTCACCCCAGTGTCCTCGGCCAGCTGCACAGTTCGATCGAAGATCATCGCGCTATAGGGACTGCGTAGCGACGGGTATATTTCCAAGGTTAAGCTGCCGCTATCGCGCAGCGGTCCAGACTCAATAGCTGGTCTCGGCGCTAGCAGCACAGGGTTTTTGTCAGTGTTGTCGATGCTCGTAGCCAAGTCGATCAAGCGCTGCTCAAGGTGATATAGACGATCTACTCCCCAATACCATTCGCCGCCATAGTGAAACATAGCACCAGAATAGTGACCCATTTTGCCGCGCAGCGCTGTTCCCGCTGCTACACATTCGCCGGCAGCTTGCTCTGAGGCACAGCCCAGTTGCTGCGCCAACGCTTGCAGGCCGTCGAGATCGTTGTTCCAGAGCGAGTGTCCCACCTCAACCACAGCATCGATAAACGCGGTGCCCCGTAGCTGCGACAAAATACCGGTCGCCAGCGTTACCAGCCCCGGGGCCGGAGCAGCATTGTGAGAGGGAAATTGCAGACCATAGTGAGCCGCCACTTGCTGCGAATCGTAGCGTGACAATTCCAGTAACAGTGCCGGTTCTGCGGCATTATCACCCTGCGGACCGGCCACCAGGTGGCAGCGCAGCTCAATGTTGTATTGTGTTACTAAAGGCTGCAGCAACTGCGCAGCCATATGACTATAGCCATCGTCGACTTGATGAAAATAGTCAACCACATGGCGGCCAGCTGTATTTTGGCGTTTTAGTTCGATGCGCTGACGCTTTTTTTGTAGCCTCGCCGGGCTCATCACCTGCTTCATTACCGTCGATGTCAGCCAGCGCATGAGCGGTGATGGCGACATTGAGGCCGCGCCACCTTGGTCATTGAAAGTCTGTCGCATGATCTGCAATCTCTTATTATTAATACGTCACTGCTAACGGGTGTCAGCTGAGGCGAATACCACTGGTGTTGCTGCGATTTAGGCAGTGGTATTAGTATTGGTATTGGTATTGGTATTGGTATTGGTATTGGTATTGGTATTGGTATTGGTATTGGTATTGGTATTGGTATTGGTATTGGTATTTTTATTTGTATTGGTATTGGTATTTTAAGTATCAATGCATTGCGTTGACAACGATACCCCTAGCCCACCAATAACTTTACAAAGGGCGACAGCGAGATAAACAAAATAAACACCGCCAGTAAGCTGTAGCTGACGAACTGCAGCGGCGACTTTTTCAGCCGCTGCAGCAACGATTCCGGTGGCGACTGTTCGATGTGTTGCGCCATAAGCTGACTACGTTGTTGCTGGTATTCGTCGATTAAGGCCCGGGCCTGCGCTTTTTGCTGCTCATCACGCAGCCACAAGCCGGCCACCGAGAGCCCCCAACGACCGGGTGACGACTCATAAAAGTCAAAATCATTGCTCTGCAACAGTTCACGCACAGCCTCAGCCTCTTCTTCACTGACATCGTTGAGGCGAAAAATTAGTACAGACATAACACGGTCTCGGTGATGGCGGATAACGTTAGACAAAGGGCTAGTGCTCACCGCCACTGCAAACCTACCAACAGTTTCAGCAGCGCTGATATTTATCTAGTCGTGTAATAACACAGTATATTCCCCGCTGCGGACAATTAACACAATACCGAACAGGCAAGCGACTCCGCTATACCTGCACTGGTGCGCCGGCAAACACCGCAGCTAATATTACCGATGATATACAGGGCTGAACTAACGAACAGTTTACTTAATTCGTAGTGCAAATTATGTAAGCTGTCCGGTATTTCTTACCATCACGTAACAACCCTTTATTGCCTCTTATGTCAGCTTCTCGTAAACTAACCGACTAAGCGTTAAACGCTGTAACAACAATAAATGAGCTCAAAACGAGGGGCAAAGCTACTATGGAACAGACCGAAGAGCAGCAGGCCCACCAAGCTTATCAAAGTAAGTCATACCGTTATTATGCCCTCGCGGTACTCACCCTGATCTACGTATTTAATTTTGTTGACCGACAGATCATCGTTATTTTGTCTGAGCATATTATTGAAGATCTCGATCTCAGTATGACGCAATTCGGAATGTTGTCAGGTATCGCCTTCGCCGCTATTTATTGTGTATTTGGTATTCCCATCGCCCGCCTGGCAGACAAGGGTCGGCGCCGCAATGTTATTGCGGTATCGCTAACGGTATGGAGTGTATTCACAGCCCTGTGCGGCTCGGCGCAAAACTTTTGGCAGTTATTTGCGACGCGCTTCGGAGTAGGTGTCGGTGAGGCCGGCGGCAGTCCCCCGGCTCACTCCATGGTGTCGGATATTTTTCCGGTAGAAGAGCGCGCCACAGCCTTGTCTATTTATTCTATGGGCGTATATGGCGGTATATTAATTGGCTACGTTGGCGGCGCCTACTTAGTGCAGTGGTTCGATTGGCGGATAGCCTTTGTGGTGGTGGGCCTGCCCGGCGTACTGCTGGCAATACTGCTAAGACTAACGGTTAAAGAGCCGCCCAGAGGTTTCTCTGAGGCCCGCAGCGACACCGAAGACTCCACGTTTATGGAGATATTGTCGCTGCTGTGGTCGCGCAAAGCGTTCAGACACCTGTCCTTTGCCTGCGCCTTGCATGCCTTTGTTACCTACGGGGTGGGTAATTTTATGGTGATATTTTTAGGCCGAGTGCACGGTCTAACGACCATTGAAATCGGCACTTATTACGGTTTAATTGCCGGCATAGGTGGCCTTGCGGGTACTTTGATGGGTGGCTGGGCCTCGGATAAAATGGCCAACAAAACCGGTAACAAAAACTGGTATGTTTGGATTGCCTTTATATCTACTCTGGCGGCGGTGCCTTTTGCGCTAGTGACATTCCTAGTAATGGACACCGGTATGACGGCAATCTATTCCTGGTTTATCCCGGTGTTTTTCGGCGGCTTTTATCTAGCTCCCTGTATTGCCATGACCCACGGCATGGTCGGCCTGCGCATGCGGGCTATGTCTTCGGCAATACTATTTTTTATGCTCAACTTAATAGGTTTGGGACTTGGTCCAATACTAACCGGTTATATCGCCGACCTTTGGGAGCCGCAGTACGGCACAGACGCTATACGCTATGCCATGTCGGTCACCGTTTTGGTTAACCTATGGTGTGCCTACCACTACTATATGAGCACCCGCACTTTGAAGCACGCTCTGGACAACGCACCAGCGTAGTCAGTGCTATTGCGGTGGCACGCCCGTGCCGCCGCATACCAACCACTGCAAAAGCCGCCACTGGTATCACCCGTAGAGCTTTGTAGTCGGCATGTTTTTGAGCCTAGGCTAAAACGTTAGTCATTTCTGGTGCTCCAGTAATGTTACCCAGTGGACCACTACCAAAGGATAAATCCGTCGGTAATTGTCCGCCAACTGCAGATACTCTCGATTAGCTGACTAGACCGAGTGTCGTTATCAAGCAAGCAGACTGCCACTGGCCACAATTGTTACCGCGGCTTAGGCATTGCTGTGGCCACAATAGCGCCACCATTACAGTTGATCGCGGTCGACCGGCTCGGTCCAAATCGGATTGGAATAGGCTTTTTTACCGCTATTATCTTCCACCACCAGCGCCAGCCAGCCTTTGACATGGGGCACATCAAAACGCACCCGCTGGCTGTCAGTGTTCAGTGACCGTTGCGCAACAATGCCCTCGGCGCCCAATAAATACACTGAGCGCAGCCCGTTAACCGATAGCAAATCAAACACCAACTGCTGTGGCTGGGCCTCGGTCAACGTTAGGGTGTCGCCAAACATCACCTTGTGCGGGTAGATAATCGGGCCAAAAGACACATAGCTATGGCCATCTTTCGCCGCTAGTGCAAAGTTCTGCGCCGTGGCTTTGCTGCCGGTGTGCACAAATAGTCGATTGTCACCGCTGTTGTCGTTCCACACATCGTGGCTGTCAGACCCAGCGGTAAAATAATAGCGCAGGCCCTCACTCCACAACTGTCGGGCTTTGCTAAGCACCCGCTCAGGATCGACTCCGGCATTGATTTCTAACAGATCAATACCCGGATTAAAACCACCTGGTACCGTGCCCCTGTCCAGACTGGTCAGATAGCCGTAAGAGATATAGGGGTGGTTGGCGGCAATGACCACAGCACCCATGGCACGCGCGTCGGCAATAATGTCGTGAATAGTGTCGCGACCGGGGTCTACCGACAAGCTGGCCCCGGCATCGATGGGAAAGGCATTAAAATGCCCCCAAGAGGCCGAGATTTCAATCGATGGAATAAACGTTATACCGCGCTGTTCAGAAATCTGCTGTCCCAGCGCGTTGTTAACCGTAGCATCGTGGTCGCTAATAAAGCTCACATCTAACCCCGCCGCTAACTGCGAGCGAATAACATCGGCGGGAGGGGTCGATCCTTCCAACACATCTGCATGATGGTGCAGGTCTCCCGCATACCAACCTAATTGGGGTGGGTAAGTCTTAATCTCGATCTCACTGGCAAGTTGCACAAGGCTACCCTCTGGCAGCGTAAAATCAAGTAACTGCGCCGTTGCTAAAAACCCCTCACCGGCGCCAACCTTAATTTGATAGGTTCCCGGCGCCAGCTCGAATTGAGCCCGCCCTACCGGTAGCAGCTCGGTAAAAAAGGTCTTCGAACCCATAAATTCGATCAGTGGCTTACTGCCCTTTTCTATCTGTATTTTGGCATCTAACGGTTTTCCAGTATTGGCATCTACCACTGTCAGCTCGACTCTAGCGGGCCTCTGCAGACCTTCAAAGCGCAGCGTTTTTTGCTCACCAGCACCAATAGTGATAGCGCGCCTGGCACTCTTCGAATAGCCTTTTGCAGCGGCATAGAGCTGATAATCACCGGCGGGTAAATCCATCTGATAACGACCGTTAGCGCCCAGCGCCCAGCCATAGGCCAAGCCGTTGCGCAGCACCACAATAGCGGGATTGGGCACCGGCGCACCAACACTGTCTAACACCGCTCCCGACAAAGTGCCAAAAGGTAGCCCTTTTCGCTCAATTTCACCACTTATCACCGGCCCCAAATCACCTCTAGGCACTACCTGATAATAACCTTCAAAAGTCGCCGAGGCGCCGCGGGCTAAGCTGTGTTCGGTGTACAGGTCGCGAGACTGATTAGCTAACAGTGTTACATAAGGGGCATGCAGCGCCACCGCCCAGTCGACACCGTAGCCGACAAAACGGTCGGCGCGACTATTAACAGGGGCGGCGCTATCGGCAAATCCGGGCACTGCAAACTTGAAACCGCCATCGGGCCAGAGGGTAAAGCCTGAGCGCAGGTCCACCAGCGTCTCACCACGATTGTGCATAGTAGTTTTGAGATGAATGCGATCAGCACCCGCTTTGAGTGTGTAGAGCGTCACCACATCGACTTCACCGAAGTCGCGACTGCTGCGAATAACCGCCATCTCATTGGTGTTTTTAACGACCTCGACACGCTGATAAGTACTGGGCCAGGCCGACCAGTTGTTGGGAATAAAGTCGGCGAAAGCCACTCGGTCAATGCCCAGCAAACCCTCTGGCAATACTGTGGCTATATCGACAATACAGCCTCGGGCCACCCCCCAAGGTGGCGCCGATTGCACCGCTATAGCGAAGGCCAACTTGCTATTGCGAACAGTAATATCACCGGTGGCAGTGGCATTGCCCTGAGGAATAGGCGTTTTGCCGTAGCTGACTGAAACCTGTGCCCAGCTGTTAGTAGCAAAAGTGATCAACAACAGAACAGCCAAGCTGGCCTGCAGCACTTTGATTAACAGTTTGTGTAGCGGGTACACCATGGTTAACGCTATCGCTAAATTACTGGGGTAGATGACGGGGTAACTGGTGGGACTTTCGAGCGTACGGTAGCTATACCGCTCGCTGGGCTGTGCTTGCCGGTATTGACTGCAATCGTGCATAAAACCTCCCGCTACCAATAACGCAGTCGCCGCACAATCCATTGAAAGCCAAGCCAAGCCATAACTCTATACGCGCAACACACCGGTGGAACATAGAGGCTAATACCGGTAACGAAGATTGATACCCGCTGCGGGCGCAGCGCTAAAGCTTGACCAATAGCCCCGGTGCAGTACACCGAGGCCGGTCAGTGGGGCAGTCTTACAACATTTCTTCAGCGATGACTTTTAGTGTTGCCGCATCGCCAGAGCCAATCAACATAGAGTCGACATGGCGCAGTTTACCGGCTGCTTTCCAAGCCTGCAGACGCTCAACAATGCGCTCCTTAGGCCCTACCAGAGCAGCACCATCAACCAGCTCGTTAGGAACCGCCGCCATGGCCTCGTCTTTTTTACCGGCTAGGTACAAATCTTGAATCTTAACTGCGGCATCTTCAAATCCAAGCGCCTTGCAGTAATCGTTATAAAAGTTTTTGCCTCTAGCGCCCATGCCGCCAATGTAGAGCGCCATCATGCCCTTAACCGGCATGCGGCAGCGCTCTACATCGTCACCCATCACCGCTGTGACAAAGGGGGCAATAGCAAAATCGGCCAGTGACTTGCCGCCACCGGCTTTGGCAAACCCTTTTTCAATATTGGGGGCAAAAATGTCGTAGCGATCGGGGTTCATCCACACCGGAAATACACCGTCGGCCAATTCCGCCGAGGTCTCAACACCCTTGTTAGTAATCGAGGCGGTATAAATGGGAATGCTAGTGGCGTCCATAATACTCTTTAAAGGCTTGCCCAAACCGGTGGCATCGTCGCCCTGATAAGGCAGGGTGTACTGTTTGCCTTCATAGGTGACCGGACCTTTACGGGCCATAATAGCGCGCATAATACCAATGTAATCGCGGGTGCGCGCCATCGGCTTGCCGTAAGCCACCCCGTGCCAACCCTCAACGACCTGCGGGCCAGAGGCACCGAGGCCGGCAATAAAACGGCCACCGGAAAGCTGTGACAATGTCATGGCGGTCATCGCCGCCATGGCGGGGCTGCGAGCTGGCATCTGCATAATCGCGGTGCCCACTTTAATGGTGGTGGTATTAGCCAGTATCCAAGCGGCCGGAGAGACCGCGTCAGAACCGTAGGCCTCGGCGGTCCAACAAGAGTCGTAGCCTAACTTTTCCGCTTCTTTAATCGTATCCATGGGCAGTGCCATTTGCTTGCCTGAATACCCTACCAATACACCTAATTTCATCGTTATCTCCCATTAATAAGTGCTACAACTAGCACTGTGTAATAGCGACTCTAGCGCTAGTTAAGAACAGTTCATAAAGTAATCAACCACTTTACTATAAACCGCCGCAATGCGACACCGCAGCAAGAGCAGTGCTAAATCAGTCAGCAGGGGGCTGGTATTAACTTGGCAGCCAAATGCAATGCCGTCATGCGGGCCGTTATCAACAAAACTACAGTAGCAATAGCGGTTAACTTGAAGCACAAATACCCATGCTCGACAGCGCAATAGCAGCCTTTGAGCGGTCTATTATTCAAGCTGATCTAACCGCCCGGAATTCTCGGCAGTAAGTACACCTCTGCATCTGCTGGAATAGCCACCTGCCAATTGTCGCGATAAATCTGACCATTGATCGATACCGCAATACCTTCGTCGAGCTGGCGTTGCAGACGGGGATAGCGATCAGCCAATTTGCGCATCAATTCACTGATGGTTTGCGCCTCCACTGCAATGCTATGGGCGCCGTCTAAAACTTGGCTAATAGAACTGGTTACCTGTACCTGCAACATGTTGGCCTCTGCGCGCCGCGGTGTTATTGAACTTGGCAGCGATGGCGCAGCGCCAGCCCAAAAATTGAGCCGACGCCATCCCTACGCTAGAGCGGACCTTGTTGTTATGCCAACTCTTCCAGTGCCTTCAGGATACGCGGTGGCGACATCGGCACATGATCCATTCTGACACCGGCGGCATTAGAGAGAGCATTACCTATGGCTGCCAGTGGCGGCACGATAGACGTTTCACCGACACCACGCACCCCATAAGGATGGTTAGGATTGGGGATTTCCAATATCTTAGTATCGATAAAGGGTAAGTCAGAGCACACCGGAATACGGTAGTCGAGAAAGCCTGGGTTCTGTAGGCGCCCGTCTTCACCGTAAATATACTCTTCATGCAGTGCCCAACCAATGCCCTGAGCGGCACCGCCTTGGAACTGTCCTTCAACATAGTCTGGGTGAATGGCCTTGCCGGCATCTTGAATAACGGTATAGCGAATCACCTTGGTGCCGCCGGTTTCAGGATCCACTTCGATGTCGCAAATATGACTGGCAAAAGACACCCCGGCATTATCTGCCACCACTTCGTTGTGACCGGCTATTGGTCCACCGGTAGTGGGTGACTTACGCGCAATATCGGCCAGCGATAGCGGCGTCAAATTACCGTGGGCTGCACCTACCGCCCGAGCTGAACCCGCTTCCCAAACAACATCGGCGACAGGAATTTCCCACATCATTGCCGCGCGCTGCTTTAATATCTCAATGGCGTCTCTGGCGGCAAAAATAGTGGCCATACCTGAGGAGAACGTACCCCGGCTACCCTCAGTGGTATCGTTGTGGCCCAGTGAACCAGTATCGCCAATATGGGTTTTCACTTGCTCGTAGCTAATGCCTAGCTCTTCGGCGGCGATCAGTGACATCGAAGCCCGCGAACCACCGACATCGACCGTACCGATGGTCAGTGACACGGTGCCATCAACAGCAATATTCAAATCGGTACAGGTTTGGCCACCAAAGTTAAACCAGAAACCACAGGCCATGCCCCGGCCCTGATTCTTCTCTAATTTAGCGTGCATATGAGGGTGGTTTTTAACTGCCTCGAGGGTGGGCTTAATGCCGATCGGACCGTAAGTAGGGCCATAGGAGGCTTTTGAGCCCTCGCTGGCGGCATTTTTCAGGCGGAAGTCGATCGCATCCATACCCAATTCAGCGGCTACCAAATCCATCGTACTCTCTACCCCGAACGCCGCCATTGGCGCTGAAGGCGCCCGATAGGCCGCCACTTTGGGTCGATTAACCAGCACATCGTAGCCGACAGTTTTAACATTTTTTACATCGTAACAAGCGAAGGAAGTCATCGCACCGAGCATGCCCCAAATACCGGGAAAGGCACCACCTTGATAGCGCAGTACAGCGGATGCCGCGGTAATGGTACCGTCTTTCTTGGCACCAATTTTAATGTCCATTGACGTCGATGAGGTCGGGCCACTGGCGCGAAACACCTCGTCTCGACTCATTACTACTTTCACTGGACGGTTGGCTTTGCGCGACAAGCACAGTGCTACCGGCTCCATCCATACGTGGGTTTTACCGCCAAAGCCACCGCCAATTTCCGAGGCGGTGACTTTTAGTTTGGCCACGTCCATGCCCAACAAGGTGGAGCAGATGTTTCTAAAACTAAAGTGTCCCTGAGTAGTTACCCACAGCTCACCGGTACCGTCACTGCTGACACTGGCCATACAGGCGTGGGGCTCAATATAACCTTGGTGAGTCTGCTCAGTTTTGTAGCTCTTTTCGACAATCACATCAGCTTCGGCAAAACCGAGGTCGATATCGCCGTGCCCGAAGGGGCTCACACCGGACACATTAGAGGGCTGATCGGAGTCGTCGCCGGGGGTGCGAATATGTGGCTGAACAATCGGCGCACCGGGCTTCATCGCCTCGTCGACATCGGTCACATGGGGCAGCAACTGATACGTCACTTTAATCAGCTTCAGCGCTTTTTTCGCTGTGGCGCGGTCAATCGCCGCCACCGCTGCTACGGCGTGGCCGTCGTACAGGGCCCGATCACGAGCCATGCAATTTTCTAAGATGTCTAACATCGAGCGATCGCCGCCGGTTAAATCCGGTAGGTCGGCACTGGTGACTACGGCCTTAACACCGGCCAGCTTTTCCGCCTTCGAAGTGTCAATTTTTGTAATTTTGGCATGGGCGTGGGGTGAGCGAAGGACCAGCCCTACCAATTGACCCGGCGCCGTAGTATCGGCGCCGTAGCGAGCCCGACCGGTGACTTTATCGACGCCATCGGGCCTGCTTACCCGGCTGCCGATGACATTAAATTTCTGATCTGTGTAACTGCTATCATGTGCCATGTCAGTTTCCTGTCTCAATTTTGTGTCGTGTTAGTAGCACTGAGCCGCAGCTCTAGTGCGTTGACAATAGCCTTGGCAGGCGCGCTACTTGCGCATCTCAGCCGCCGCTGACTGTACTGCTCTAACAATTTTGTCATAGCCCGTACAGCGACAGAGATTGCCCGCCAGCGCATAGCGAATCTGCTCTTCGCTAGGGTCAGGGTTGTTATCTAACAGGGCCTTGGCGGCGACTAAAAAGCCCGGTGTACAAATACCGCACTGCAGCGCGGCGCCGTCGATAAAGTGTTGCTGCAGCGGGTGCAGCTGACCATTTTCAACCATACCTTCAACAGTGGTGACTGCACGGCCGTTAGCCTCAACACTTAACACCAAGCACGAACAGACCAGCTGCCCATCGAGAGTAATACTGCAGGCGCCGCAATCACCGGTGCCACAACCTTCTTTAACGCCGGTTAAACCGACTCGGTCGCGCAGTGAGTCAAGGAGTGATTCTTCGTTAGGACAGGCGAATTGAACGGCATCGCCATTTACGGTGGTAGATACTAATGAGGCAGTCATAGGGAACCTCCTGCTCGTTGAAAGGCTATTTTTGCGGTACGCACAGCCAGCACAGCCGCTACTTTTGTTCGGTATTCAATGGTGCCACGCTTGTCATCAATCGGATTACAGGCATCGGCACAGGCCGCCGCGAGTTTTTCCAGCGCCGCCTCATCGAGCTTGCTACCAATAATCGCCTTGGCCGCTGCGGGGACTAATACCGCGGTAGGTGCTACTGCCCCGAGTACCACTCTGGCGGTTTTTATCACGCCGCGCTCCAAGGTAAGATTGACACTTGCACTAACCACGGCGATATCCATTTCTGTGCGCGGGGTGAAACGCAGGTAGGCATCGCCAGACTTTGGCGACCGCTTAGGCAGGGTAATAGATTCAATCACTTCGCCCTTGGCCAGCGAGGTTTTGCCGGGGCCGGTCACGATTTTTTCTACCGCTACGGTGCGCCGCTTGTCTTTACCAACTATAACGGCTTTGGCACCGGCCGCGATCATCGCTGGCACGCTGTCTGCCGCCGGTGAGGCATTGCATAAATTACCGACCATAGTACAGCGCCCCTGTACCTGATCAGAGCCAATATAATTGACTGCCTCGACTACACCCGGCCAGTTTTTTTTCAAAGCCTTGTGTTTGTTTAAAGTAGCACCAGAGACCGCAGCACCAATTTTGGCACCGGCAGCGCTGGCGCTAATCGCTAGCATCGCCGGAATGCGTTTTATGTCGACCACCAGATCGGGCTCAATTATGTCCATTTTCATTTTAACTAGCAGGTCTGTGCCGCCGGCCAGAATATAGGCTACGCCCTTTTCCTGTGCGAGCAACGTTGCCGCTTGTTTAGTCGTAGTTGGTGCTTCATATCTCATAAGATTTTCTCGCTCCATGGCTAGTTTGTTATTAGGGGTTTCGACAAAGGCTGGTTACCCACCTTATCGTCTGTGACCTTAGGGGCCGTACAATTCCAGCAACCTAAATACCGCAGTATAACTGAAGCGGTCGCAATAGCAGACAGCCACTTATTTTCGATAATGATAACTGGCCATTTAAGCGGATATTGTAGCCCCAGTCCAGTACAATGACCGCCAATAATATTATCGCTGCCTTGCTACTAATAATTGCCTCACAAGATAACGCTTAAGCGGAGCCGGCAGTAACCGGCACTTGATTTATTAGGCCGAGCAGCTCTATAACGGCGCCCACTAGTCGGACCTAATACAGCCTGCCGATTGGCGCCATTTTCACTAAGGGAGTCATCAATGAGCACCAGCAAAAAAGTCGCCATCGTCACCGGGTCTTCATCGGGGGTTGGCGCTGCCACTGCCACGCTGCTAGCCAGCAAAGGCTGGAATGTGGTGATCAACTACGCCAGCAGTAAAGACTCTGCGCTGGCTGTGGCCGAGCGTTGTCAGCAACTGGGGGCACAAACGCTGGTCTGCCAGGCCAATGTGGCGCAGTGGCAGGACTGTGAATCGATGGCCGCACAGACGCTTGAAAAATGGGGCCGTTTAGACGCTCTTGTCAACAATGCCGGCACCACTAAGTTTGCCCCCCACGGACAGCTCGACGCCCTCGATAAGGACGACTTTTTCCATACCTATGGTGTCAATGTAGTCGGACCCTACCAAATGCTACAAGCCTGTGAAACTGCGCTGCGCGCTAGTGGCAATGCTGCGGTGGTCAATGTGGCCTCCATTGCCGGGGTGCGCGGTATAGGTAGTTCAATCGCTTACGCCGCCTCCAAGGGCGCGCTGTTAACCATGACCCAATCACTGGCCCGGGTGATGGGTCCGGAAATTCGCGTCAATGCAATCTGTCCCGGTTTTATCCAGGGAGAGTGGCTACAAGAAGGGCTAGGCGAGGAGAATTATCAGAAGTATTTAAGCGCCCTCGAGCAGAGCGCGCCACTGCAACGAACCTGTACCGCCGACAGCGTGGCAGACTCGATTGTGAGTTTTATCGACGGCCACAGTATTGTCACCGGTCAGTATATGATTCTCGATGGCGGCCAGCATTTAATGTAGTGCTGCGCAAAGGGGGTTAGCGGCGGCGATTACTGACACCAGATCAGAGCAGCAAAGAGCTGATTAACGCACAATCTTGCGCCCGCGCAAGTCTTCTATGTGCTCTGCGCTCAAACCCGCCTCAGCCAATATCTCCCGGGTATGCTCTCCCAACTCTGGCGAATGACGAAAAATCTCCGCTGGGGTTTCACTAAAGCGACCCGGTGGCCTGGCTTGGCGCATCGGTCCGGCAATAACATGTTCAAATTCTAGCAGTGATTCCATAGCCACTACTTGGGGGTCTTGAATCACTTCGTCGAGGGTATTAATCTTTGAAAACGGCACTTGATTAGCTTCCAAGCTGGCCATAATATCGACCGTATCAAAGGTTTCAAAGGCGGTGTTGAGAGTGATGTTAAGCCGCTCCATATCAACCCCGAAGTCGTCTAAGTAATACTCGTCCTCACCCAAATTGGCCAAACCCAGAGCACGGTACAGCCCCTCCCACTCGCCAGCCTGCACCGGCATGATGCAGACATAGCCGTCCCGGGTCTTGCGAATCATGTTGGCATGGGCCCTGGTTTCATAAAAAGGGACGTCATCGCCAACAAAGGTGTAGTTCGCCATATTATCTGGCCACAGAAAAAACAGTGCCGCTTCCAGCATAGCGATATCGACTCGCTGGCCGACGCCGCTTCTAGCTTGGGCTACCAGCGCCGAGGCGATTGCCTGGGAGGCCGTCATAGCGGTCAGCTTGTCGCACATCAACGAGTTGATCAGCACCGGGCGCTCAACCGCAGGATCTGCCTGCAAGGTGGCCACTCCGGATACCGACTGAATAATACCGTCGTAAATTCTGCGCTGCGAATAGGGCCCGGTAGCACCCACGCCGTTAATCGAAGCAAATACCAAGCGGCTGTTGACGCTTTTGAGCACCTCGTAGCCAATACCGAGGCGCTCCATAACGCCGGGCCGGTAGTTCTCGACCACTACATCGGCATCGGCTACCAGCGTTTTGAACAGCGCCACCCCCTCGGCCTGAGACAGATCGATAACCATGGAGCGCTTATTGCGGTTCATCATAGCGAAGGAGGCGTTCACGCCATTGCGCTGAATCGGCTGGGGGGTGCGCATCCAATCACCACTGGGGGATTCGATCTTAATAATATCTGCCCCCTGATCGCTCAGTATCGAGGTGCAGATAGGGCCAGAGTAAATGGTGGTTAAGTCCAATACCCGAATGCCTGCCAGAGATCCTGCCATGGTGGTTACTCCCCCATTATTATTAGTAGTTGTTATTACTAGCTGCTATTACTAGTTACTATTTGCCCGACCCTATTGCTGCATCGCTAGCCACTCAGCGCTTCGGTAACAGTGTGCGACAATTTTTACGTCCCGTCATCTGTAAACACAGAGCTGCCAATACTGATTAACCATTGCCGCCAGCGCCACTGATTTGCGCTTGCCAGCAGTTAGCGCCGAGTCAACCTTCCGAATTGACCCAGTCGCTACGCCTGCGTGTTTATGACCAGCAATACCCTGCGGATAACACTCAATAGGCGAATTTTATACTGCCTCAGCTCGAAAGCAGCCGTTTTGTCGTTAAAAATCACC
Organism: Paraglaciecola psychrophila; assembly: GCA_047623385.1. Lineage (GTDB taxonomy): Bacteria > Pseudomonadota > Gammaproteobacteria > Pseudomonadales > Dasaniaceae > Oceanicoccus. Next base: position 23,996 of record JBLHLU010000002.1, on the reverse strand, counting down.
CATATGGGTGATCCAAATATATGATACATCGCTATATAATACCCATCTAATAACGCCATAGGTGCTGTGTTTTCACTAGCAGTATATTGATTGTGCACCAACCGAGTCGGCAGCTTCAGGTAATAGGCCTGGGCCAACAACTCGTGACTCAGTGATTGATAACAAGATACGGGCTTGCCCAAACCGCGAATATGGCGTTGCTGCAAGCCATTAGATGAACAGGGATTATCAGCATAGCGACGATACACTTCAGGAGTCTAAGACGCTGTCACAGACTTTAAAATAGCCGGATATTTTACTACTTAGCAGGCCATTTGATGAAACTTGAAAGTATTAGTGTGTTAACTTTTACATTGTTTAAACACAGTGAAAAATCATTTATCGCCGCTTTAGACGAAGCCGACATTCGCCACGGAAGGGTTAAACAGTTCTCTTCACAGCCCGAGAACTCAGGTATCGTCGAATCGATTGTCGCACTGTCTGAGGCCATGCGTTGGAGTACTATTGCCGAAGTCATCGTGACATGGGTTGGTGCTAGAAAAAGCCGAGAAGTCATGATCAGAACCGAGGCGGGTGCCATTATTCACGCCAAAAAATCCTCCTGTGAAGAGATACAAAACATACTTCGAGGGTCAGCAGGCATCGTAATAATTGATGCCGAACCGAACTTTGCCTAACAAGTAGTAAGAGTAGCAGTAGCGCCAGCATTGCTTCGCTGCAAACAACGCAGGGCAATAGCTGCCAGCTTCAGCCGGTTTTTATTGTAGAACCCATTGCAGCATCCATTGCAATATTCATTGTGGTATTCATTGCAGTATCCATTGTGCTGTTCATTTCAGCTTTTTATAGAGCTACAAACCGAGACTAGCACTCGATAGTATTTTTATTGTAACTAAACCGCCTATACCTACCTGCCACGCGGTAATGGCTAGCTGCCAGCCGATACTAACACCCCGCTACTGCTTTCGACGGCGCCGCTATTTCGGTAACAAGCGCCCCACTGCAGCAGTGCAGCCCTGTCAGCCGTCTTATTAACAACGTCTTTTACAACATAAAATAGACCCGCTCGCTCGCTGTGCCTAACACCAAAGCTAACAACATCAACAAACGAGTCATTGGCATTATCACCGAATACGGCGCTCGCCAGGCCCACTTCGATCGCAATATCTACCTCCAGCAAACCATCGATAGAGTAACCGATGGCAGCGCATGGCCGCAGCGCACTGCCGCTAGCAACACAAAACCAAACTGCTAAGCCCGTTATCGCCGAACAGCATCAATCTATAGCCGCAGTGGCGGTCAATTTACCCTGAATGCTTACCCTCCACCCAATGCGTCAGACGCCTGCCTTAATTAAAGTGGTGGGGTTTTGACTAATTTGCACTCATTTTTACAGCCAGCCTATCACTAACCCCGCGTTGGTCTGATTTTTGCTGTAAATACAGCTGGATCGCCTTAACATTACGGTTACTGTAGCTACTACGATGATTTGAATCGAGCCAGCAGTACTTTTGGCCCTACATCTAAACCACATTTTTTTGAATAAAAGGAAAAACCATGAGCGGAAATATGACAAGACTCTCAGCGATTGCTGAAATCACCAATCGCCTACCCATTGACGTGGTCAAGCCTGACCCGCTCAGTGAGATTTGGGCGATGGATGTTTTCAATCTGGCAAAAATGGAAGAGTCATTGTCGAAAGCCGCGTTTAAATCGATGAAAAATACCGTGCAAACTGGCGCGCCATTAGACGCTGCGACAGCCGATATTTTAGCCGCAGCGATGAAAGATTGGGCGCTGTCAAAGGGGGCAAAATTCTTTTCCCATATTTTTTATCCGATGACTAACATCACTGCTGAAAAACACGATGGATTTATCATCACTAGCCCAGAGGGCAACGCCATCACTGAGTTTACTGGCAGCTTGTTAATCAAGGGTGAACCGGATGGTTCATCGTTCCCCAATGGCAGCCTGCGCATGACCAATGCAGCGCGCGGCTACACCGCTTGGGACCCCACTAGCCCAGCCTATATAATGGAGACCGCAAACGGCTCAACCCTAATGATTCCCAGTGTTTTTATGTCCTGGACCGGAGAAGCGCTGGACAAGAAAATACCTTTACTGCGCTCCAATGCGGCAATGAATGAAGCGGCACAAAAAGTCTTGTCGCTCATGGGCGAGACCGATATTGCACCGCTCAACTCCAGCTGCGGCGCCGAGCAAGAATACTTTTTGATCGACACCCATTTTGCTAATAATCGCCCCGATTTACTGCTTGCAGGTCGCACCCTTTTTGGCGCGCCTCCAGCCAAAGGCCAGGAGTTTGACGACCATTATTTCGGCGCTATTCCGGAGCGGGTGCAGGTGTTTATGCAAGACTTTGAAGACAAGCTTTACAAGCTCGGTATTCCCGCTAAAACCCATCACAATGAAGTGGCCCCTGGACAGTTTGAAATTGCTCCTTATTTTGAAGCCGCCAACGTTGCATCAGATCACCAGCAACTGTTAATGACCTTGATGAAATCGACAGCGAAAAAGCATGGCTTCCTCTGCCTGCTACATGAAAAACCCTTCGCCGGTATCAATGGTTCGGGCAAACACGTTAACTGGTCGGTCGGCAATGCTACCCAAGGCAACCTGTTAGACCCCGGCAGCACGCCTCATGAAAACCTAAACTTTCTGCTCTTTTGTGGTGCAGTTATTCGCGGAGTGCACCTTTTTGGACCACTATTGCGCGCAGCGATTGCCTCGGCCGCTAATGACCACCGCCTGGGTGCCAACGAAGCACCGCCGGCTATTCTTTCGGTTTACTTAGGCGATCAACTGGAACGCGTTTTTAATGATATTAAAGACGGCAAACTGGTCGCTTCTTCAGCCGGTGGCTTGATGGATCTGGGCCTCTCACAAATTTTGCAGTTTGAGCGCGACCCCGGCGATCGCAATCGCACCTCACCCTTTGCCTTCACTGGCAACCGTTTTGAGTTCCGGGCAGTGGGCTCTTCGCAGTCTGTTGCCGGGCCGTTAGTAGCGATGAATACCATGTTGGCAGACTCGCTAAACTGGATAGCCGGAAAACTGGAAACAGCTTTGGCCGGCGGTGCAGAGCAGGGCGATGCTGTTATCGAGGTATTGAAAGAATTAATGAATGAGCACGGTAATGTCGTCTTCGGCGGCGACGGCTATTCGAGTGAGTGGCATAAAATGGCCGTTGAAGAACGCGGCTTGGCCAATATTCCGACCACCGCCGATGCCTTACCAGCCTTCAAAGAAGCCTCAATCGTTAACCTCTTTGAAACCACAGGCGTACTGTCACCGGTTGAATTAGCCAGTCGCTTTGAAGTTTACTCTGAGCAATATGTGTTATCGATCGAAGTTGAATCGAAACTGGTAGTCGATATGGCTTCGACCATTATTTATCCGGCGGCTATTAACTACTTGTCTACACTCGCTGCAACCGCCGCCGGCCTGAAAGATTTGGGGGTTGAGCTAGACAACGGCATCGCCGCGAGTGTTGCCCAACAGGCCAACGCAATGATGGCGGCTGTTGCGGCACTGAGCGCAGCCCTTGAGAAAGAGGACTTTGACTCAACTGAAGAGCATATGAACTTTTGCGCTAACACGCTTTGTGCCGGCATGCTGGACGTTCGTGGTTATGCCGATAGCTTGGAGACCTTGGTTGCAGATGAACTATGGCCACTGCCCAAGTATCAGGAAATGTTGTTTATCAAGTAACGCCTTAGTGATTCGGCCCTGCGCAATGCGCGGGGCCTTTTTAGCCGGCAACACATTTTATCCCCGATGTTTGTTATCCCCGGTCAATGGCGAAGGTGACCACTACTGACTAGGATTCATCACCACTAGCGGCAACCGCAGCTCTAAAGAGCGGCTCGCCAATACCCCACTTCAATTGATCACCCTCGGTGCCGCTAAACCAAATGCGGACACAACACCCTCGCTGTACTAATTTTGCCTAGGGCAACAATAGCCACGCGGCCAAACCACTCTTGATAGCTGACCACTAAGACAGCGCCAATTCGTTAGAACTCATCGGCAGTAATCTCAACATGCCCCGCCCAACAGCAGGCATTTTTCTGATTCACAAAATTATACTAACCGGCTATTTTTCTCGAGTAGATTAGGGCTCAGGCACGCCTGTAGTGGCAAAAAAAAGGTTTGGCACAGCAGATGGAATAGCGGTTAGCCTAACGCTTAGCAACTGTAGTCAAAAAATCATAAAAAGCGGATCGAATAAACGATAGTTGCAAGGTCTTTAAAACCCATCACCTTTTTGATGAATTAGAGGCTGCTGTGACATGCTCTAGGAGCTAGAGGTGGCGTTCTGGCAGAAGGGTGATGGGGTGGGTGTGGGGTGGGTGTGGGGTGGGTGTGGGGTGGGTGTGGGTGTGGGTGTGGGTGTGGGTGTGGGTGTGGGTGTGGGTGTGGGTGTGGGTGTGGGTGTGGGTGTGGGTGTGGGTGTGGGTGTGGGTGTGGGTGTGGGTGATGGCACGGGCACAGCACTGCTAGCTAGCATCAGCGATACCGTAGCTTCGTATTATCTTTTTGAGCTATACCCGAAGCAGTGTTTGAATCAGATAATCTTTTATAACACGGGCAAGCCGGTATTGAATTGACAGCCTTTTGCACAAATTATTTAACCCTAGCGGCCGGTCGATAATCATGTGAAGACAATTTGACGTCACCTACATTGGCGATAATGTCATTGCAGCAGCTATCGGTAGTCACGGTAAAAAGATAACGAGTGTGCAGCCACGGTTGATGACTGCACACACGCAAATTAATACCTCAACTTGCGTCTCGAATCATATTTTTGGCGATCACCGTTTGCTGCACTTGGGTGGTACCTTCATAAATTCTGAACAAACGCACGTCGCGGTAAAACCGCTCGATACCGTATTCTTCCAAATAACCGGCGCCACCAAAAATTTGCACCGCGCGATCAGCTACCCGACCGACCATTTCTGAGGCGTACATTTTACAACAGGAAGCTTGGGTGGTGATTTTCTCGCCGGCGTCGCGCCGCTTAGCCGCATCCAAAACCATACACTTACTGGCATAGGCCTCTGTTTTACTGTCCGCCAACATCGCCTGAATCAACTGAAAACTGGAAATAGGCTGATCAAACTGTTTGCGTTCCATTGCGTAATTCAAGCTGTCGTCAATTAGCCGCTCGGCAGTGCCGGTGCACAGTGCCGCTATATGTAAGCGGCCGCGGTCTAAAGTTTTCATCGAGGTGGTAAAACCTTTATTGAGCATGCTTTCTCCGCCCAATATAGCGCTGGCTGGTACTCGGCAGTCTTCAAAAATAACGTCGCAAATATGGGCACCCTGCTGACCCATTTTTTTATCGGCTCTACCCAGACTAATGCCCGGCAAATTAGCATCCACCAAAAAGGCCGACACGCCGCGAGCGCCAGGTTTGTCTGCATCGGTACGGGCAAAAACAGTAAACAGTGAGGCCCGGGGGGCGTTGGTGATATAGCGCTTGGTGCCGTTGAGAACAAACTCGTCGCCATCGCGCCGCGCCGATGTTTTTAATGAGCCAGCATCAGAGCCGGCATCCGGTTCGGTCAAACAAAAAGAGCCGATAATCTCGCCAGTCGCCATACCCGGCAGATATTGTTGCTTTTGCTCTTCGGTGCCATCCATCACTAAACCCTGAGAGCCAATGCCGACATTGGTGCCAAAGCTGGAACGAAAGGCCGGTGAGGTGGTGCCCATGGCCATAATTACATGCGCCTCTTCCTCACAGTTCAATCCCATGCCGCCGTACTCTTCGGGAATGGTGAGTCCGAACAGACCCATATCCTTCATTTCCTGCACAATTTCTTCGGGAATCTTGTCATCTTCGGCAACTTTGCCTTCGATAGGTCTTAGCCGCTCGTTGACATAGCGCTGTACGGTGGTAACAAACTGATTGAGGGTTTCCTGATCTAGAGCCATAGTATTCTCTTAAGATTGTTGAGCGGTATTCACCTGTTGAAAAATAGTGCCGGTAGCGACGCAGCTGCTGGCAACTGTTATCGGTAACGGCTTATATAGGGCGGGTACGTTGCTGGCAGTATATCACGACGATACTGCTAGCACAGTCAATGCAGGTCTAGCTCCTCAGCATCAAAAAGTGCCGCATTGGCACAGTTGTTGACGCTGAGGCTTTTAAACGAGTGCCCACTAGTGTGATCACTCAGTGCTACCGAACTAACCGGCTTTCGCCATATTGATGATTTTTAACTGGGTAAACTCTTCCAGCCCTTCTTCACCTAGCTCATTACCCAGACCCGACTGCTTGGATCCGCCAAAAGGTATACCAGGATCCAATTCAGCGTGCTTGTTAATCCAGATAGTGCCCGCTTCCATCTTGTCGGCAAGGGCATAGGCCTTATCCAAGTCTTTGGCCCAGACCGAACCGCCCAGACCATAGTCACTGGCATTGGCTTTATTAACCACATCCTCATAGTCGCTAAACTTAATGACCGGTAGTACCGGACCAAATTGCTCTTCGTCCACGAGGCGATTACCCTCTTCGATATCACGCACAATAGTGGGGCGAATAAAATAACCGGCGCCCTCGACGGGCTCACCACCGGCGATAACGGTGCCGTATTTTTTCGCGTCTTCGATGATTTCCTGGACCTTTTCATACTGCATTTTATTTTGTAGCGGGCCGAGATTTGTACCCTGCTCGAGACCGTCACCGACAATCGTATTGTTGGCAATCATGGCCAGCTCATCACACACTTCGTCATACACTTTTTCATGTACGTACAAGCGCTTCATCGCAATACATACCTGCCCACTATTTTGAAAAGCGCTTTGGAACAACTGCGGCGCCGCCGTTTTGGGGTCTATATCGTCCATCACAATGCCGGCATCATTACCGCCAAGCTCCAAGGTAATTCTTTTTAACAGGCCAGCAGCGCCGGCCATGACTTTGGCGCCAGTGGCGGTTGATCCGGTGAATGATACTTTGCGAATATCGGGATGTGCGGTCAGCGGCGCACCCAGATCATTAGCATCGGTAATAAAGTTAACCACGCCTTTGGGTACAATATCTTTAATAAGCTCACCTATGCGCAGCATAGTTAGCGGTGTGGTAGGAGCCGGCTTTAACACCAGTGTATTGCCAGCAATCAGCGCTGGCGGCAATTTAAAAGCAGCGAGAATTAGCGGGAAATTCCAGGGCACGATTGCACCCACTACACCCAGTGGTTTTCGGTGCGCTTCAACACGGCGACCCTCGGAGTCTTCAAGCACTTTCACCCCCAAATCGAGGCCGGTAAAGTAGCGACAAAAAGCCGCCATACCAAATACCTCACCGGTGGCGTCTGCCAGCGGCTTACCCTGCTCCTGAACCAATAACTGCGCCAGTTCCTGGCCATTAGCCTCGATCACATCGGCAATTTTATTGACCAGTTCACGGCGTTGCTCGATCGGGGTTGCACTCCAGGTTGGGAATGCTGACTTTGCCGCCGCGACTGCCTGGTTCAATTGATCTTCCGAGGCCCGGGGACAGACAGCCAACACGGCTTCTGTCGCCGGGTTGATCACGTCCATAGTGAGATCGCCAGCAACTAGCTCACCGTTAATAAGTAATTTGTAGTCCGACATAGATAATCCTGTTTGTTATTGGTCATTATTAAATAGCCCTTAAAACGCTGTGGTAACAACGCCAATGGCTCACACCGGGCAATTAGCCTGTGCTATCGCAGCTCTTTAAGCTAAGCGCAGTACCGCTGCAGATCAAAGTGCAGCGCCACTTTACTCACTGTACCGCAAGTATTCAGAGTACGGCAATAGCGTGGTACTGCGAAATACTGTCTCGGCTTAATTAACCTATCGTAATCACCCGACCGCTATCTAACTAAAACCGTCGTCACTGGGGCGTCACCGGCAATGGCCTTGCTAACGACTGCTTTGCGAACCGGCGCTGACACCACCACGCTCAGCTATTGTTTACATGCCCGCATCTCGCACTGTACGCTGCGCCATCTGCGCAACGCACAAAGGGTGGCGAAGCGCAGATATTCTGGTCCTGTAGCGACTGCGCTGCGCATAGCATAAAGGCCCTTTGTCTGAGCACACTGTATAACTGTTATCGAGGATATGGCCCATATGATTATCGACTTTGCGTCCCTAACACTATCTCATAGCGAACTCACCCTGAGCCCACTGGCCACGGAACACGCAGAAGGTCTGCGCGCGGCCTCGGCTGAAGACCCCAGTATCTATGGCTTTAGCCACACCCCCATCGGGCTGCAACAGTGCCAGCACTATATTGCCGAAGCGCTAACCCAACGTGCCCAAGGGCTGCGTTTTCCCTTCGTTATTCGCTGGCAGGGCCGCATCATCGGCAGCACCAGTTATGCTGACTATCAACCCTGGTGCTGGCCGGCGGACAACCCTGAACAGCGCAGCAACAGACCGGACGCAGTGGAAATTGGCTACACTTGGCTGGCCAAATCAGCCCAGCGAACACCCTGTAATAGCGTCGCTAAATACCTGCTACTGCAACAGGCCTTCGAGGTTTTTGAAGTGCACCGAGTCGCTATTCAAACCGACCAGCGCAATACTGTTTCACGCCGGGCCATCGAACGCATTGGTGGCCAGTTGGAGGGTATTCGGCGCGGCCACAAAGTTGCCGCCGATGGCACCTTGCGCGACTCGGCTATGTATTCAATCCTGCGCCAAGAATGGCTGCCGCTAAAGGTACTGCTTCAGCAAAAGTTGGCGGCTTATAACGCCAGCAGCGTGTCGCCAACACTGTAGCGATGGTCACTGGGTAACGAGGTAGTGGCGTACTGCGATTGTCGCTATTAAATAGTGCTGCGCGGCTTTACCTAACACTGTAGCTCTGCTCTAACGGTAACCGGCGACCACTGCAATTTTCAAACTTTGGCTTACTGTTATATTTGTACGGAAGGTGTCGATAAAATTTACACCCGACCTCGCAGCAACCCAACTAACAACCATTAAACCTATTAAAAACAACCAGTTAAATTGTTGGCACGACTTGTGCTTGGCATAATGCAAATACAGTATAATTTAGGTTTATCGAAGATGAGATTATTCACCACAATCGCCGCCATAGCGACCATTAGCTTTAGCTGCTTGGGCCAAGCCAACGCTATTAACAACGGCGGTTTCGAAGACTCCAACATCACTATCGGCTGGGAATATCGCTCGGACAATAACCACGGCTGGCAAGGTGAAAATATTGAAATATGGAGAACAGGCTTTTTAGGTGTTGACTCCAAAGAGGGTGATTACCACGGTGAGCTCAATTCCCATTCGCTGAGCCAAGGGGCCTCGGCATTTTCCATTTACCAGACCTTTGAAACTACCCTAGACGCGCTGTACGAAGTTACCTTTGCCTACAGAGCTCGGCGCAGCGACAACGAAGCCTTTGCGTTTACCCTTGAGACAGCAAACAAAGTACAGCTAGCCAAAACGATGGACGACCATATTGTTGATATGTGGGAAGTCTATAGTGCCACCTTCAAAGGCACCGGCGACCAGACCATGCTGACCTTTACCTCGATCACCCCCGCTACAGGCTCAGTCGGTAACTTCATTGATGCCGTCAGTGTCACCACTGTGCCAGTGCCAGAGCCCGGTAGTTTGCTGCTGATGGGTCTGGGATTGTTGGGCTTAGGTGTCAGCCGCAAACTCAGCCGCGGTTAACAACCGCTTCGAAACGCCGTGGCCAGTACCCTGCGGCTAACATTTCTCACCGTCTGCGAGCCCTTCGCAAGCAACCGTCAGTGCTATTGCCAGATCGAAAATGACTACCACTAGCTGACCCACTTCACTGGCTCGCGCTAACAGTCGGTCAATCTCCCGCTGATGATCGCTAACACCGGCAGTAACCCACTCTTGTTTCAACTTTCCAAGCTGGGTATCCTTAGCTCTGGGCGAGCGAGCGAGTCAGACCAACAGCACCGTCCAAAACCTGCCTACTTGGGCGGTCAATAATCCACAGCCACCCAGATAAAAACTATGACAGCTGCATCGAAAGACACCCCCAAAAAGCTTATTGAACGCCAACTGGGCCCCATCGAAATTTTTTATGGCCTGGACCACGGTAAATACCCCCAAGGTAACTCCTTTATCGTGCGCGGCGAACAGCGCTCGGCGCTGATCGACCCCTCCCTCGGGCTGGTAGCACGCAAGCCGAACCAGCCGGCGGCCGATACCGTGCTGTACAGCCACAGCCACGAAGATCATCTTGCCGGGGCCCACCTATACGCCGATAAGCCCTGCCATATGCATCGAGAAGATGCCTCGGGATTACAATCGTTAGCGGGCCTGCTGGCGATATTTGGGATCAGCGGCGGTCACCAGGCTTTTATCGAGAGCTTGCACACCAAATACCACTACCAGCCCCGACCCGATGTGCAGTGTTTTGAAGACGGCGAAGTATTCGAACTCGGCGGAGTCAACATTACCGTGGTCCACACTCCGGGGCACACCGCTGGCCACTGCTGCTTTTTGGTACAGTGGGGCCCCAGCGCCGCCGAGCGCTTGGTCTATCTCGGTGATATCGACCTCACCGGCTTTGGACCCTACTACGGCGACCCCGCCTCCAGCTTGCTGGAATTTGAAGAAAGTATGGAGAAACTGCGCCATATCGATGCCCAGTACTGGCTCACGTTCCACCACAAGGGCCTGATTGAAGACAAAGACACATTTTTACAAATGTTAGATGGCTATGAGCAGGTAATTAACAACCGCGAAATACGACTGCTGGACTTTATTAGTAGCCCCAAAACGATGGCAGAAATTGTCGACTACCGCATCGTTTATCGCCCCGGCACCGGTGACGACTTGGTAGCATCGATTGAACAACACAGTGCGCGAATGCATCTGGAACGTTTAATAGCCGCCGGTACCGTCACCCTGCAAGACAACTATTACTGCACGCAATAAAACTGCCGTGCCCACTACGTCTTAGCAACCGTAGTCGGCGCTAACTGTGGCTCGCTATCTGGCGGCGGGGTCGACTCTAGAGAGGCAATCGCCGCCTTCAACGCCTTAAGCTCCTGCATCACTTCAACCAGGGTTGGCTCGCCGGTTTCCTTGGCCAGTACAGCGCGCTCCTTGCTGTGCTCTTCTTCCATGACATTGACCACAATACCGATCACCATATTGAGAAAAGCAAAGGCGGTAAAAAAGATAAACGTTAAAAAATATACCCAGCTGATCGGATATACTTCCATCGTGGCGTACATAACATCGGTCCAGTCTTCGAAGGTCATCACCCGGAACAGTGTCAGCATGGAAATAGCGATATTGCCCCATAGCTCGGGGTCAATAGTACTAAACAAGTAGCTGCCCAGAGCCGCGTAGATATAATAAATAATAAACATCAACAACATGACATAGCCCAACTGGGGCATTGCCTTTAACAGTGAGTTAATCAATAGCCGCAGCTCTGGCACCACTGACACCATTCTCAATACGCGGAATATGCGGATCAATCTGGCCAGCAAAACCATCTCTGAATCCTGAATCGGTATCAGACTTATCACCACTACAATCGAATCAAAAATATTCCAACCCGATTTAAAAAATGCCCGTTTATGTTCTTCGGCGGCAAAACGCACAGTCAACTCGAATACAAAAAATACGGTGATGGCGGTATCCAAGTACGAGGTCAGAGACATCAAGGTATCGGGCAGTTCGTAGGTTTTAATGCCAATTTCTAGCGCCGAAGCGATGATCACGGAGATAACCACCAGCTCAAAGACCTTATTGTCTTTAAGGCTAATGAATTTTTTTTGAATAGTGTCGTACATGAATATCCACTGCATGAATACGGGGCAATAAGTGCATTGCCGCGCAAAGTGTTTATAAAAAATACCGGTGGCAAACGCGGCCGGAAAACCGCGGGCAGTATAGCAGAAAACCACAGCGGATTTTGTCAGAACTGACTGCACTCAACAACCCAGCAGCGATAGCACCCTGGGCGAAAACCGATGACCGCGCGGCGGTTATTGCACAGCGCTATTTACCGAAAGTCCACCGCGGTTATTACAGTGCAGTAGCTGTATTAGGGTGCTGTCTCGAGGTACTGTATCGAGGTACTGTATCGAAGTTGCTACATCACGGTTACTACACCGCAGCTAGATCGCAGCCACACTGCAGCTAGCCACTGCGCTATAATAATGATCGATCGACCACTAGCGGTGCTAAAAAATACCGGCGACAGCAAGTGATCTTATGAAAACCGCGTGGTTAATTACCCCCCTCGCGGCGACCCGGCTTAGCACCATCACTTATCGAGATAGCCGAACGGTCGAACTAAGCCCCTACCCCGCGAGAAAATATCGGTATGTAGACACTTCGCTGCTACAAACTCCACTTCACCAAGGCTAACCGCAGTTGAGTGACCTAAACAAATCTAGGTTTCGAAAAAGCCTTAAAGGTCTGCCCGCCAGTGTAAAACCATCCTAGCCGCTGCGGCACGCGCCGCATACTCAACCGTCTTTACCGCCCTCAAAATAAGTACCGACAGCAGGGATCGCTCGAGAGTGGGCCCGAATCGAACCCTCGGAAAACGTTCAAAATATCGCGCTTATGCAGTTCCCAGCCAGGCCATATCAAAACAGCTGACCTCTATATTTTTCAGGCATTGATCCGTTCAATGTTCCGGTCATTGTTCCAGTCAATATTCCGGTCACCGCTCCAAGCATTGTTCCGGCCATTGATCCAAACATTGATCCAAACATTGTTCCAGTTACGGCTCCAGAAAAAATGCAAACCCGCACCCTGCGCTAATAAGCCGTTGTCAGACTGAGCTCGAACTGTCAGCCAAATTTATCAATAAGAAGTCGGCAAAAACGTCTACTGCCACATAGCAGCAAGGCATTTTAGCAGCTAAATGAGCCTCAAAGCTGCGCCTGCTGGTGGCGCATCGCGCTGGCCAATATCCGGCGCAATAGACTGACAGATTCTCTTTGCCGCAAACAGTAGCCACTGCAACAACCCGATTAACCGACTTTACTGCCGGAACGGCTGACGCTAATAGCCACAGTGCCTGGCTCAAACCGCCAGCGCGCAAACTACCTACCGCCGTTAGAGGTAATGTTTGTTACCGCGACACACTACCCGCCGTCACCGAGCAATAGCCTAACAATAGTGCGACTACCACCGCCCTGCCATAGGTAAAAAGACTCATCAATAACGTAATTTCCAAGCGAAGATGCGATCACTCTGATAGACTATTTGTTAACAACAACAGCAATGTGCTGATTCTGTTTTTATAGCCGCCAAGATAAGAGTACTGAAATTGGCAGATTCTCGATACACGATGTTCAAGGATCGGCGTAACACCACTGAGCGCAGGTCGCAAAGTTTGTCTATGCCCGAACCGCTAGATCGAAGGATCTCTGGCAGGAACAACCGTCGCCTGCGCAATTTTCAATCCAAACCTTGGTGGCTCAGTATCGACTATTGTGAGGAACTCGTTGGCAAATCGAATGCGCAGGAAACTCACGGTATCGAACAGGTCAGTTCCGCAGACCCACTGCAAAAGAGTTAGTCACAGCGACCAGCGATACCTTCACAACAACACCCTCACGACAACAGTTCCACCCAGTGATTGCCATAGCCATACCATAATCACTGACCGCAACGGTGATACCACAAAACCCCGGGGCTATTATTAGCCGCGCGCTAACCACTCAACTGATCAAAGTAGCGACGACGACTGTGGATCATTTCGCGGTAGGTTTGCAGCATCGAAAAATCAATAGTGCTGCCCTGCTGCAACAAGTCAGACTGCTTTTGCAATTCAACCAGTTCACTCAACAGCTGTTGTTTCACCAGCGTTGTGTCTTGCCAACGTAAACCGCTGGCGGCTGTCTCCCTAAAGTGAGGCTTTTGCCGACTTAACCAATCCCTTGTTGACATTATTTTCTCCCAGTAAAATAAACGCTAAGGGCTGGCCAGCTGAAACCGGTAATAACTCGATCCCGCGGTAATAACACCCCCCTAGAAACCCTCGCAGCCGCCGGTAGCATAGACATCTAGCAGCACCACAGAGCGACTCTTTCACCGGCGGCGCTGCCTAAAGCTTAAACCAGCACAGCACTATTGAACAGCTCGCCTTATATCGTTTATTGTAGGCCCGACGCTTATCGTTCTAACCCTTTATTGCTGGGGGCTGGCAGGGTAGTTAGCCCGAGTGGTTAGCCAGAATAGTTAACCAGAGTAGATAGCTAGGGCGGTTAACCAGAGTGGTTCGACAACAGCGGCCACCACTGTTCGACAGTGCCGCCCAGCGCATAAAAATGTGGGTTGATCAGCGATGCCTTGCGATTGTAGCGCAGCGCTGCACCGTCCAAGGTCACTAAGGCCCCCCCGGCGGCTTCCAGCAGCGCCTGGCCCGCGCCAGTATCCCACTCACAGCAGGGTGAAAACCGTGGATAAATATCTCCCAGCCCCTCTGCCAAACGGCAAAATTTCAAAGCACTGCCGGCCTTAAGCTGCTGCACCGAGACGCCAGTAGCACGCAACTGTTGCAGGCAGCGCTGCACTTCAGTGTTGCTATGGCGAGCACTGGTTAGCACCCGCACCGAGGCACCGGGGGCACCGGCCACTGCCAGCACTGTTCTAATACCATCACCAACCTTCCAGGCACCGGTACCTACCAGACCATAATAGGCCCGCCGCTCCAACGGTACATAAACCACCCCCAACAGCGGCTGACCAGCATCAATTAAGGCAATATTAATAGTGAATTCACCGTTGCGATCAATAAACTCGCGGGTGCCATCGAGGGGGTCAATCAACCAGTATCGCTGCCAGCGACTGCGCTCAGCAAAGGCCGGTAGCGACTGTTCCTCAGACAGTATCGGCAGCCCCGGAGTGAGTTGCGTCAGCCCCTCTACAATAATATTGTGAGCCGCGATGTCTGCTGCAGTCACCGGAGAGCGATCACTTTTATAATCCACCGAGGGCGATTGCGGGGCGTTGTATACCTGCATTATCGCTTCACTGGCGCGCTCACACAGTGCGATCAATGGGGCTTCCAACAGTGCCAATTCCATCTCAGGACTGCCCCGCGAGGCGATCTCTGACCATATAAAGTGCCGCCACCGCATAGGCCTCGGTAAATTCTGTAGCCGCCACTAGCGTCTCTAACTGGGCCAGCGGATAGGGCACCAGCTCCAGCGGCTCAGGCTCATCGCCCTCCAGCTGCTGCGGGTACAATTGCTGCGCCAGCACAATAGTGATGCGATTACCCATATAAGATGGCGATAGTGCCAACTGTTTAATCACCGTCAGCTGGCGGGCGCCGTAGCCCACTTCTTCCATCAACTCACGATTGGCGGCGCCGTAGGCATCCTCGCCGGTTTCCATTGCACCCTTGGGTAGCGATAAATAATAACCACCCACGCCGGCACCGTATTCGCGCACCAGCAACACGGTATCGGCATCGAGCATCGGCACCACCATTATTGCGCGATCAAAACCTGGATTAATACGCTCGTAATGACGCTCAGCGCCGTTGCTAAACTGCAGCTCCAATTGTTCAACATGAAACAGTCGGCTGTGATGGAGCCATTGTTGGGATAACACCCGGGGGGGCGGCTGCTTAGGCATAAACATCTTCTCACTGCTGCGCATTACTTTCGAGGAACGGTTACCGAGCATAACTTGCTAGGCATTGTTTGCTAGGTATTGTTTGACCCGTATTGTTTGCCGGGGCTTGTTTACCGGGTCTTGTTTGCCAAGCATCGTTTACCCAGCATTGTTTACCCAGCGTCGTTTACCCAGCATCGTTTGCCAGCAATAGACTACTGGCGATTGTCAGCTCAGCTACAAGCCCTTATCCGAATCTCTTATCCAAATCTCTTAGTCGAATCACTTATAGCAAGCTGTTAGCGCATTCATTATGGCAAATTCGCAACGATTAATCCTGCTCTGCAGGCTAGCGGCATTCCCCTGTACCGGTAAAAGCCGCATACTAACCACCGCCCAATCGCCTGCGAGAACACGCCATGATTCACTGGCCAGACATCGATACGGTGCTATTTGATATGGATGGCACCTTGTTAGACCTACACTTCGACACCTATTTTTGGTCGGAGCACTTGCCCCGACGCTATGCCGCTATTCACCAGCGCGATGAACAGCACTGCCGCCAGCACCTCGGCGAGCTCGTTGCCAGCGAGCGCGGTACCCTCAACTGGTACTGCCTCGACTTTTGGTCTGAGCGGCTACAGTTAGACATACCGGCACTAAAGCGCGAAATCGCTCACTTAATTGCAGTGCGCCCCCATGTACCGGCGCTACTACAGCAATTGCGCGACAGTGGGAAAAAGCTGTTATTAGTCACCAACGCACACCGCGACAGTCTCGACATAAAAATAGAACACACTGGCATCGACCGTTTCTTCGATGCCGTGGTGGTCTCCCACGACTATCACGCGCCCAAGGAGCTGCAACAATTTTGGCAGCAGATGATGCTAGCCCAACCCTTTGACCCTGACCGCTCACTGTTAGTTGACGATACTCACAGCGTACTTGCATCGGCTAAGCAGTACGGTATTAAACACCTGCTGACGCTGCTGCAACCGGACAGCCATCAGCGCCAGCGCCCCGCCGGTGACTTTCCCGGCATTGTTCACTTCGACGAGATAATGCCGGTAACACTCGGCTGAGCCCACCACCCATTGGCAGATTACAACATGAGCGAACACCCCTTTCCCACCGCCAAAGTACGCCTCGATAAGTGGCTCTGGGCGGCCCGTTTTTTCAAGACCCGCAGTTTGGCCAAACAGGCCATAGAGGGTGGCAAGGTGCAGTACAACAACGCCCGCAGCAAGGTCAGCCGGGATGTGGAACTCGAAGCACTGATCACTATCAGAATTGGCTGGGATGAAAAGCAAGTCACTGTTATTGCCCTCTCCGATCAGCGCCGGGGTGCACCCGAGGCACTTTTGCTGTATCGCGAAACCGAGGCCAGTATTGCTAAAGCAGCGGCTAATGCCGAACAGCGGCGCGCTTTGGGCGGGGTCGGGTTGCCCTCCGACGAGCGGCCTAATAAAAAGCAGCGCCGACAAATACATCGCTTTAAGAATATCCAGCAGGACTAAGGGTCCGGCTCACAGCCGCATAAATAGGCCAAGCTCCTGTAGGCCCTTGGCAATATAGATCGCCCCCACCAGCATAATCGCGTAGCGCCCCAGCGTTCTAAATAGCCTGTCATTGGTTTTTTCAATCACCAGTTTACCCAGCCAGTTGCCGACGATGGCCGCTACCACCACTGCCAGATAAAGCCAGGCCGGCAACTCAATCGACAGACTGAGAAAAAAAGCGTAATAACCCAGTTTGATGATATGGCCTAAAGTCTGAGTGATCGCTTTAGTACCCAGTATTTCATGGCGGCTTAAATTGCTGCTGACATAAAAAATATCCAGCACTGGCCCCGCAGCACCGGCCAGCATTTGTGCGCTGGTAACCAGTAGCCCAGATAAAAAAGCGATCGGTTTGCGTTCCATATCCAGCGCAATGCGCTTGGGCAATAATAGCGCGGCAAAGGGGAAACTGCCGATCAAGATAAATACCAGCGCCCGATTGGGCACCACTGTTAGAGCGATAAACAGTGCCAACACACAGCAGCTGCCGGCGGCATAGGGCAGCAACACCCGCCAGCGTAAATAGCGCCAATAGAGCCAAATTCGGGAACCGTTAGACACGGTTTGGGCCAGCCCATGCAATACCATAGCCGCGGGTACTGACAGCGCAAAACTAAACACCCCCATCAGAATCATGCCCCCGGCCATGCTCAGCACCCCGGAAATAAAACTGGTTACAACCGTGGCCAGCACCAGCAAAATATAGGTCATGGTTTACTCCAGTAGTCGCTTTAGCTGAACAGCGGCTCAATCGATGGCGGCAATGGGCAGCCTACTCAATCACCAAAATAGCGAATACCGCACATTCTCATATCGGACAGTTTTGTGTTTCAACATAGCATGCTTTTATTATTAAAAAGGTAGCGACACTGCTTGGGCATCCTCTAGTATCACCCCCTAGCACTGGTCGGCACTGGCACTGTACAGAGTGCCACCATCCGCTCCGCAACATCTAAAGTGAGCGCTCACTACTAACAAAAACCCCTTTCTCAAAGCCTGTAGATAATTCATCAGCCTACGGTATAACCGCCCGTAGCCTATTCTGGCACCGCCAGGCTCGATAAAAGCGCTGCCCTGGCCGGCAAAACTGTTGATCTCTTTTAACCATTCAGCTGGCCCGCTACCGGCTCGAGTGTTGGTGAGCTGAGTTCCTCAGCAGCCAACGGCTGCCAAGGAGTCTCGATAGCGATAGCGATTGTTAGCTGCTCGATGGCTGCGGGCGCCGCCAGCAAGACCCTCGACAGCAGACCAAAAACAATAACGCGGGTGCCGGTCACTACTGCGGTCTGGGCCTTTTTCAGCAGGGAGTGAGCGAGACTCACGGCGCTGCCTCTTCGATGCCAAACGCTCGCAACATGATCGCGACGGTCGATGCTGAGACAGGGCGATCAGTACTGCTGAAGATCAGGCCCTGAATTAATTATTACCGGACCAATTCGCCCACCAGCGGCTACCACTGCCAACCTTTTTTAGTGGCCAATTAATGACAAAACAAGCAGCAGGTCTCGCCCCAGTGCCACCGAGTCGTTATAATCACTGCCCCTTCACTACCGGTATTCATTGTCGCCATGACCGATCTTCTACAGCGCTTTCTCTTTGAGCAAACCGATATTCGCGGTGAGTTGGTACGGCTCGACCAGAGTTATACCGATGCCCTGTCCGCTCACGACTACCCAGAGACAGTGCAGCGACTGCTCGGCGAGTTTTTAGCGGCGGCAGCGCTGCTCAGTGCCACCTTAAAAATTGATGGCAGTATCAGCTTACAGGCGCGCAGCAATGGTGAAGTACCGCTGATTATGGCCGAGGCCAACTCGGACCACTGTCTGCGCGGAATCGCCCGCGGTGCCGACGAGGCCAGTAGCACCGACTTCACTACATTACTGCGCGACGGTCTATTAACCATTAGTATTGAACCGCGAAAAGGGCGGCGCTACCAAGGTATCGTTGCCCTAGAGGGCGACAACCTAGCGCAATGTCTGGAGGCCTACTTTCGTCAGAGCGAACAGCTGGAAACTAAACTGTGGTTTTGCACCGAGGCCGGCGCAGCTGCGGGGATGATGTTGCAACAGCTGCCCGCCACTGCCACCAGTACCGCCGGCCCCGATGATTGGGAACATATCCTGCAGCTAACCAACACCATAACCTCAGCAGAGTTGCTGGAACTTGAATTCAATGATCTGCTGTACCGGCTTTACAATCAGGAACCGATCCGCGTATTTGCAGCAACTGCGCTGCGCTTTCGCTGTAGCTGCTCTCAAGAGCGAACGCTGAATGCCCTGACCACTCTGGGTGAAGCCGAGTGTTTGGAGATTCTCCAAGAGCAGGGATCGATCGAAACTCATTGTGAATTTTGCCACCAGCACTATCAGTTTAACCGCGACGACGTCACTACTTTGTTTCGACCCCCGCTTCACTAATCGGTAGCGGCCCTTCGGCAGACCTTTATTCATATCAGTGATGTTACGAATAGGTGGCAATAGCATGCCTCGCCAATGCTTTCTTGACATAATGTCACCTCTGATCAGAGGCATCGATGGCCTTCTACTCGCCCAGATCCTAATTCTGTTAACACTCGATAAGCCGGTCCGCCGGCTTACCAACAGGAAAATAGCATGAGCACCACGACCTATACGAATTTAACCCACGCCCAATTCATTGAGCACGCGCTCGCCCGGGGCGAAGGCACGTTAACAGATTCAGGTGCTTTATCGGTCATCACTGGCAAGCGCACCGGCCGCTCCCCCGCCGACCGTTTTATTGTGCAGGAGCCCTCTACCGCCGACGCTATTGATTGGGGCAGCGTTAACCGTCCGGTGGCACCGGCCATTTTTGATGCGCTGTGGAATCGGGTTGAAGACCACCTCTCACAACAGGACCGCTTTGTCTCGACGCTGCATGTCGGCGCCCATACCGAGCACTACATTCCGGTAACGGTCAATACGGAAACTGCCTGGCAGGGTCTGTTTGGCTACAACATGTTTATTCGTCCCGAGGCTGGAAAATTCAACCCCAAGGGCAAAGAAGAGTGGACCATTTTAAACGTACCCAGCTTTGAGTGTGAGCCCGAGCGCGACGGCACTAACTCCGAAGGCGTGGTTATGCTCAACTTTGCCCAGCGCAAAGTATTGCTGGCGGGTATGCGCTACGCCGGTGAAATGAAAAAAGCGATGTTCTCGGTGCAAAACTTTCTGCTGCCAGAAAAAGACGTTATGTCGATGCACTGCTCTGCCAATGTCGACGAGAAAGGCAATACCACCTTGTTTTTTGGCCTCTCTGGCACCGGCAAAACTACCCTCTCCGCCGACCCCGCCTGTTACTTAATCGGCGACGACGAGCACGGCTGGGCCAAGGGTTCAGTGTTTAACATCGAAGGCGGCTGTTACGCCAAGACCATCAACCTGAGCCAGAAGAATGAGCCCATTATCTGGGACGCCATTCGCTTTGGCGCCATCGTTGAGAATGTCGCTATCGATGCGAATTCTCGCACCGCCGACTACGACGATCTCACGCTGTCGGAAAACGGTCGCTGCTCCTACCCGCTAGAACACGTTGACAAACGCATCGTCGAAAACGCCGCGGGGGAGCCAAAAACCGTTATCTTTTTAACCTGTGATGTCACCGGGGTGTTGCCACCGGTGTCGATCCTGTCCAAAGAAGCCGCTGCCTTTCACTTTTTGTCCGGTTATACCGCCAAGGTGGGCTCCACCGAAGTCGGCGCCGAAGCGGGCATCAACCCCACCTTTTCAACCTGTTTTGGTGCGCCCTTTATGCCCCGCCCAGCTAGCGACTACGCCGAACTGCTGATGCGACGCATTGAGGACTTCGACTCACAGGTCTACCTGGTTAACACCGGCTGGACCGGTGGCTCCGGCGGCGCCGGTGGCAAGGGCTCACGTTTTCCGATCCCGGTCACTCGGGCTATTGTCGCCGCCGCTCAGAGCGGTGAGCTGTTAGGGGCAGAAACCGTACACCTAGACGCCCTTAATCTGGACATTCCCGTCAGTATCGATGGTGTTGCCCAGCACTATGTCAACCCGCGGGAAGCTTGGGACGATCGGGCTGCCTATGATCAACAGGCACAAAAACTGGCATCATTGTTCCAAGACAACATCGCTAAGTTCGAGGTCTCCGCTGCCATTGTCAGCGCCGGTCCCAAGGCATCCTAATGGCTGTGCCAGCCGCGGGCTGCTAGCAGCACTGGGTAGGTTATATAGAGCGGGTTGACTCGGCCGAGTCAGCCCTTTTTTATAGCTTTACTGGCAACCGCTTTACCGATACCAATACCGAACACACCAGCACCTCCGACGACACTGTGCCATTGCTAGCATCAGCTGCAGTAGCTAATCGAGCCGGCGGCATTAGCAGTGGCGTTGGCCGCCATCGCTAACTACTTACCCACCGCCGCGTTGCTATTATTGTCATTGGCGGCACTATCAAGCTGATACCATCTTCCTGCTGGTCGACACCCGCTAACACTAACAGTTTTGTATTTTGCACGGTGTTGCTGTTACTATGAAATTTGACTGGATCTCGTCATACAGGCTAAGCAATGAGTAACCATGAAGGCATCCAGCGGATCGACTGTAGCCATATAGCACTGGGCATGCGTGTTATCGAGCTCGATCGTCCCTGGATTGAATCGCCCTTCACTATCAAAGGCTTTCTCGTTACCACCGCACGGGAAATCGCCCAGCTGCAGCGACACTGTAAATATGTGTATATCGCCGAGGTAACGACAACTGACATCGTTATCCTGCCGGCAATTGACCCGCTCGCTATCGAAGCGGTAAAGATCGAGCCTGAGTACCACGCTAGTATCCCCACCGAGCGCCCCCAACAGCAAATTAGTTACCCCAGCGATCACTATCAAAAACCGTTAGGCGAGCATAGCTATACCGACAGCCAGTCAATGGCCGAGGCCTTACCCGAGGCTATGAGCGTACACAGTATGGCCACCAGCACGGTAAAAGAGCTGATGGCGGATATGCGCCTGGGCAAAACCTTCGACACCGTCGCCGCTAAGCAGGTCGTTAAACAGTGTGTCGACAGTGTTATCGCCAATGAAAAAGCCATGTTGTGGCTGAGCCTATTAAAAAACGTTGACGAATACACCGCACAGCACAGCGTCAACGTGGGCCTACTCTCTATTGTGCTGGGGCGCGCGGAGGGTTTATCCCCAGCGGAGCTTGAGACGGTTGGTCTATGCGGCATGATGCACGATATCGGCAAATCGATTATCCCGCAGGAAATCCTCAACAAATCTGGGGCTTTTTCCGGCGACGAATTCGAAATCATGAAGACCCATACCACCCGGGGTTACAATATTATTACCGGTAATCCGGACATAGAAACCATTGTCGCGGAGGTAGCCTACTCACATCACGAGCGTCTCAACGGCAAGGGTTACCCGCGCAAATTACCCGCTGAGAATATTTCTTTTTTTACCCGTATCGTCGCCATTGCCGACACCTACGACGCGATCACCAGCAAGCGGGTGTACAGCCCGGCTAAGAGTGCGCTGGAAGCCCTAACTGTATTGATCGGCGCTGGTGGCACTCACTTCGACTCGGAACTGGTGCAGCGTTTTGTCGAATGTATCGGTATCTACCCGGTCGGCGCCATTGCCGAATTAAGCAACCGCGAAGTGGCCATCGTACTGCCCAGCTCCCCTGAACAGCAGGACCGTCCGCGGGTGCTGCGGGTGCGCGACCACAATAAAAAGCCCTGTGAAGAACTACTACTCAATCTCGCCGATGAGCCCAAAGACCAATATGGGGAAGTGATTCGCATTAACCATTTGCTGTCTGAGGGCCTGTTTGATATCGAATTGACCAACTACCACGAGCAGATCACCGACATGTTGATTTCCTAACCCTCTAGCTGACTCCCTAACTAGCCCAGCCTGTTTCTCGGCATTTCACTAATACCGCGCGCCCACTCACTAGCAAAAAAATAATCCTGCCACAAGCTGCCATCTCAGCCAATGTTTGCGCATAATGGCGACCCTTTTCATCACCGACAGCCCGTTGCCCTTATGAGCGAACTTTCCCGCACTATTTCTCAGTCCATCGCCAGTGAACTCAATGTCAAACAGCAGCAGGTCGATGCCGCTATCGCGCTGTTAGATGAAGGTGCCACCGTGCCCTTTATCTCCCGCTACCGCAAAGAGGTAACCGGCGGCCTCGACGACAGCCAAATGCGCGACCTAGAGGAGCGACTGCGCTACCTGCGAGAGCTGGAGGATCGGCGCAGCTCGATTCTCAGCAGCATCGAAGAGCAAGGCAAACTCACTGACGAGCTAAAGCGCGCGATTGCCAGCGCCGATACCAAGACCCGACTGGAAGATCTGTACCTACCCTACAAAAAGAAACGCCGCACCAAAGGCCAAATCGCCACTGAGGCGGGACTCGAACCACTGGCCAACCTGCTGTTTGACGATCCTGAACGCGACCCACAGAGCGAGGCTGCGCCCTATGTCGATGCAGACAAAGCCTTGGCCGACATCAAGGCCGTACTCGACGGCGCCAAATATATTCTGATGGAACGCTTTGCCGAAGACGCCAATCTACTCAGTAGCCTGCGCGACTTTTTATCCCGGGACGGCTATCTCAGTGCCCGCCTGGTCGCCGGCAAAGAACAGGAGGGTAGCAAGTTCAGGGACTATTTTGAACATGACGAATACCTCCACAAAATACCCTCGCACCGGGCCCTAGCGATGTTTCGCGGTCGCAACGAAGGTATATTGACCCTGGCGATCATCACCGAGCTACCAGACCCCGACAAACCCGCCGTCATCACCAGCCCCTGCGAGCTGATGATCGCCAAGCACTTTGC
>JBLHLU010000001.1:0-54348 GCA_047623385.1 Paraglaciecola psychrophila | reverse complement strand
CGACTCGGCAACAAAAGTTGCTGGTGGTGCTACCGATTGCTGAGCTATCGGTGGTTGAGTTATGGGTTGCTGAACTTCCGGCTGCTGAACAACAGGCTGTTGAGCTATCGGCTGCGGCACATCAGCGGCATGGTTAATTGCCGGTCCGCTGTCCTGTTGTGGCTGCTGCCACCAGTCGTCGTCATCATCTTCATCGAGAAAACTGTTGCCGATGCTGGGCTCACCAATGGCTGCGTCCAGCGCTTTCAAAGGATCCAACTCGCGGTGCTCTAGGTCGCTAAAAGCGTTGCCACTGTGGTTGGCATCGGCAAGCGGTGCAAAGGCGGGCGGTGCTTGCGGTGTGGCCTGATGTGTTTGCGGCGCCAGCCACTTGTCGAGATCGTCAATTTCTGTGGCCGCTGTTGCCATTGGGGCCGGTGTTGGTGGCGTCGGTGCTACCAGCGGTGCAGCGGCTGCCGGCGAAAAGTCGTCCAAAAAGCTACTTGTTGGGGTCGGGTTAGCCTGCGGCGGGGCTGCCGATTCAATGATAATAGCCACGCTCAATATATAGCTGCCAATAGTGAGTTGATCACCGTCGTTAATGTCGGTGCGCAAATCTCTACCGGTGGGACTTAGGCTGCCATTGAGAAAAGTGCCGTTGGTACTGTGATCGACGAGTACAAAGCCGGCGCCCTGCAATTCGACAGTAGCGTGGGAACCGGAGATAACTTTTTCATCGTCCGGCAAGACACAGCTGTTGCTGGCACCGCGACCAATACTGCCGCCGGCGCCTAGCTCGAACACCTCGCCCTGAGCCAATTGTGGATTTGGACTGCTGATTATCGTGAGTGTTAAATTCATGCTTTTGGCGTAAATACTTAGGGTTAGTCGGATAGCGTAATGGCCGAGTGTTAGATGGCCTGCTGGCATGTTAGATTAGCGCGTTTTTCCAAGTCGATACAAGGCTTGCGGGCGATTACTTTGTTCTATCTATGCGGTGATCGGTAAATGTCGGCTATTGTTTCGGGTTGTGTTAGTTAATTTCCGCCATCAGTACTGAAATGTTGTCCTTGCCACCCAGCGCATTGGCACGTTCAATAAGGCGGTTGCAAGTCTCGGTGAGTTGATAACCATTGTTAATAGCCTCGTTGATATCGGCATCGGATAGATAATTGGTCAAACCATCACTACAGGCCAATAAAATACTGTGGGTTTGCAGGCCGAGATCGGAGATAGTGGGCACCACTTCAGCCTGAACGCCCAGTGCCATGGTCAGCACGTTTTTGGAGGGATAGTTTTCGGCTTCATCGGGA
Organism: Paraglaciecola psychrophila; assembly: GCA_047623385.1. Taxonomy (GTDB): domain Bacteria; phylum Pseudomonadota; class Gammaproteobacteria; order Pseudomonadales; family Dasaniaceae; genus Oceanicoccus. The sequence continues at coordinate 53,056 of JBLHLU010000001.1, read as the reverse complement.
TGGAGCTGACCCGAGTCGATCATATCTTGCACCAGTGAGTCGTCCCGCGTGATGGCTTGCAATTGGTTTTGCTGCCATAAATAGGCTCGGGAATCGCCGACATGTGCGACCACAAGATGACGGTTCCAAATCACCATGGCAACCACGGTGGTGCCCATTTGACCGTTCTGCGGATGCTGTTGCTGATGCTCAAGAATGAGTCGGTTGGCTCGCTGTACACTGTCGATAAGTGCCGTTTCTATATGGGCGAGTTGTTCGTCCATTACACGCGATAAAAACCAACTACCCGGTATCGCCGCAAGATCTTGATCAATAGCCTCGACTGCCAAGCTGCTGGCGACGGCGCCGCCGGAATAACCCCCCATGCCATCGCAGACGACTAAGTGACCGAAGCCTAGTTTGGCTTGCGTCTGCCAGCCGATAGCGTCTTGATTTTCTTCTCTTATTTGACCTATGTGAGTTAGGCCTGCTATTTCTAATGTCGGCATAATATGTCGGTGCTGTAGTCGATGCTATGGATTGCTAGTGCTGTAATTAACGCTATCGTTAGAACTGTAGTTAGAACTGTAACTAATGCTGTCGTTAGAGCTAACGTTAGTACTGTAGTAGCCACCGTATAATGGTGCTAGTTTATTGCATTAATTAGCCGAATAAATGTTCACCGTACTCACTATGGTAGTGTCCGTTTGTTATCATTTATTGCAGCGTAGCACGCATTATTCTATTGACCGCGGTTCGAAGCTTGGCAGGTCTGATAGGTTTGTGCAACAGTGCGTAACCGCTGGTGTGGGCTTCCTTAATACGTTCCGGTGCGGTGTCTCCAGTGACCAACAAGGCCGGTATTTTACGCCCCAGTCGCGCGTTGATTAGCTTCAATACATCGACACCGGTAACGTTGTCCTGAAGTCGGAAATCACAGATTGCAAAATCAGGATCAAAACCTTTGCTGACAATGTCCAAGGCGGCGGCTTTGGAGTTGGCGATAGCGGGCCGGTAGCCCCAGCCCACTAGTAACCGTTCCATGGCATCGAGGATGGAGGTTTCGTCATCGACCACAAGTATCTTCAGACCGCAACCGGGAACTGGCTGAGCTGATGACGGCGTCCGGTTATTAATTTTTAATGGTGCGGTGGTGGCCTTGGCCACCCGAATAGAAAAGTTAGATCCCTCGCCGACGATGGAGTCAAAGGATAGATCGTGGCCCAGCAGGCCGCACAGTCGACTGACAATGGCTAGCCCCAGCCCCAGGCCTTTGTTGCGATCGCGCTCGGGATTACGCAGCTGGTGAAATTCTGCAAAAATAGTGGTGCGCTCTTCTATGGGAATGCCTGGACCCGTATCGGCCACCGAGAGGGTAATAGAGTGGGGGTTCTCACGGGCAGTCACCGCCACTGAGCCACTGTCGGAGTGCACGATAGCATTATGGATTAGGTTGCGAACAATTCGCGGCAGCAACACCGGGTCGGAATTGACCCACCCAGCGATCGGCTCAACGGTAAGCACCAGTCCTTTGTTGTGAGCCATAGGAGTCAACTCGTCGCGCAGGTGGGAAAAAATATCGGCCAGTGACAGGCTTTGAATATGGGTTTCCACTACGCCTGCGTCGAGCTTGGATACATCTAACAGTGCGTTGAATAATTGTTCCATGGTTTTATGGGACCGCTCAACTTGAGTCAGCAGAACATTTTGCTGTTCGTTGTTGAGGGTGGCTTTTAGCGAGTAAAGTAGTAGACCCATGGCGTGCAGCGGTTGGCGCAAATCGTGGCTGGTAGCGGCGAGAAATTTCGATTTGGCAATATTGACTTCCTGCGCTTTTTTTGCCGCGGCCTCGGCTTGGTACTGCTCCTTGCTAAGCTGGCTCTGCAGCAGTTGGTTGTCGGTGCGCAGAGTTGCCAGCTGCCGGTAAAGACGATCGATCTGCCGCCCGGCGATCACGGTGATTGCTAGTAGCGCAGTTAACACTAGACCGCTACCAACCGTGACCGGAGTGTTGCCGGCAAACACCACGCCGATCGGCGGCAACAGCAGTAATAGACTGTAGATACGCAAGCTGGCGGGGTGGCAGGCATAAAAATACAGCGCTGCAGCAAGTAGAATTCCAATGATCAACAGTAGCAGCAGCTGCACGCCGGTACTCAAAAGTAGCGCTGTGCCAGCGCCCCATAGCAGTGCTGACAAACCGTTGCCCAAGGTAAAACGCCGCTGCCAATACAGCCCCTCGTGGCTGTCAGCAGAGCGCTGATAACAGTGCCCTAACCAATATAAATAGGCGAAGCTGGTGGTCAGTGCCAGCCCCCAATAGGCCAGTCGCCATTGCGGTTCCGCCGAGAAAATCGTTAGCTCAATAAATAGCAAACAACTCAATTGCAGGGCCAGCGCTCGGCGCAGCGTTACAGTTAATAACGTCAATTGCTGTTTGGCCTGCTCTTCCGGTGGCCTTAAAAGTGTTTTTAAAATCATAACAGCTAAGTCATCTCGTTTTATTTATGGTGCTAGGTCTTATTCTTATTGAGTGCAGCGCAGTATCGATCAGAAGCCTGTATAGTCTGATAGCTTTGCGCAAAAAACGCGACGAATGATCAGTGTGCAATGCTAATAATAACGTCTAATAGAGATGTGATATATGGAAATATTGGTTGTTGACGATCATAAGCTGTTTCTGGAAGGTATCAGCTATCTGTTGGAAAAAGTGGCGGCCGGGGCCGTGGTAACAGCGCTGTCGACTTTTGATGAGGCGATGAATTGTGCTGCCACCGTCGAGCGCTACGACTTGATTCTTCTCGACCTGAATATCGGTGGCGGTGATGGGGTTGCGCTGTTACAGCGCTATGCGGAACTCGGAGTTTTTACCCCAGTGGTAACACTGTCAGCCTCGGAAGACTTACAACACATTCAATCAGCTCTGGATGCCGGTTCGATGGGCTTTATCTCCAAGTCACTAAGTGGTGATGAAATGCTGGCGGCGATCGAGCAGATACTAGCGGGAGAATTATTTCTGCCCGAGGCGATTGCGCGCGCGCTGGCCGACCAGCGCGATAATAGGCAGGATCTGTTGTCGGCATTGACCAAGCGTCAGCTCGGCGTATTGGCGTTGTTGTGTCAGGGCTGCTCTAATCGCGAAATAGCTGATCAGTTGTTTTTAACTGAAAATACGGTGAAGTCTCATATGATGACATTGTTTCAAAAAATGGAGGTAAAAAATCGCACGGAATGTGTGCTGATGGCACAGCAGAACCACTTGTTTACCAGCTAGTACGGTGACGATCAGCTATAATTCTTCACTGGTTACTAGCGCCAACGCGGTGGACTACTGCGCCGCGTTAGGGTGGCAGCCCTAGCGAATACTATTGGCTTGTCGGCCGCATAAATGGATAGGTCGACAGGCTGCTAAGATCGTCACTAGAACGGAAATTATTTTTTATGCTGCCGCCGAGGGTACGCTTGCGGTGGTCTAACTGCGCAACGGCAGCTCTGCTGGGTACAGCCACTTTGGCAAACTGCAAACGTGTAGTTTATGCAGCAAGCTATTGATGATTGCACCATTTTATTTGTCGATATTGTCGACAGCGTTAGTCTCTATGAAAGCTTGGGTGATAAGGCAGCCAGCGCCACGGTACTCGATTGTCTAACCGCTCTGCAGGCGATTGTGCTGGCTAACAACGGCCGACTGATAAAGACCATCGGCGATGCGCTGATGTGCCAGTTTTATTTTGCAGATCACAGTGTTAGCGCTGCTATTGCGATACAGGAACGCGTTGCTGTCAGCTCCTTTAATGGCCATAACGTTACTGTTCGTATTGGCATTCACTTGGGGCCGGCGATTGCTAATAACGGTGACCTGCTGGGAGATTCTGTGAATCTGGCAGCGCGCATGGCGGCGCAGGCGGGCAGCCAGAAAATTCGCATTACCAAACCATTGGTGAACGCCTTGGCCAGTAATTTATTGGAGAAAACCCGGCTGATCGACCGGCGGGTGATAAAGGGAAAGTCGCAGCCGGTCAATATCTATGAAGTGGTCTGGGAGGCCGGCAACGCTACGGTAATGCTAAAGCCGGCTGTATCATCTATGAAGTGGTCTGGGAGGCCGACAACGCTACGGTAATGCTAAAGTCGGCTGCATCTGCGGTCGCGGTTTTTGGCGGCTCCGTGTTGTTGAACTATAGAGGGTACAGTGTGGCGCTGCCGGCCACTGGCGCATTAACGCTGGGGCGTTCGCCGGCTTGTGATTTGGTTATTGCCAGCCAACTGGCCTCGCGCAATCATGCCACCGTGACCCGCGGCGAAGGCGTAGCGCTACTGAGCGACCAGAGTATTAACGGTACCTTTGTGCGCTTTGACAGTGGCATAAAACTGCATTTAAAACGTCAATCCGCGCCCTTACAGGGCAGCGGTATGCTCAGTCTAGGGGGTGAAGATTTATTTACCGGTGAGCATCTGGTGCAATTTATTCTGGGCTAACAATATTCAGGACATTGATGTTGCTGGCGCTAGCTAAACGTTTCAGAACAGCTTAGCCGCCAATTAGCACCATTGGGCAACCTGCGACTATTGCCCCGCCGTGGGCGGAGGAATCACCCAGCCGAGCTGCGGGTTTACCGCAGATCATAACGGTGGCACTGCCTTTAATAATAACGTCCGGTGGTCCGACGCAGACACAGTTACTGGTCATGGTCGCGGCGGGCATTTTACCGATTAGTACGGTCGGCCCGCCGGGGCTAATAACAGGACCGCCGACATGGGGAATAGGCGGCACCGCGGGGGTAACCATAGGGCATACGTGCATGTCGGTAACTCGTGCTGCTGGCATTCCCATAACCGGGCTCCTGTGTTGCTGTTGATTGGTATTGCTTAATAGCGTTTTTAATCGTTGTTGTGATTAGATGTTGTGACTACATACTCTTACAAGACGTTGCCACTAAATGTTGCCCTTGCCGCCGTTGGCAAGATCCAATCCCTGCTTGATAAAATGCAGGCTGCGCGAATCACTGAGTTCAGGGTCGGCGGCGGCGGCCAAAGTCACTGCACAGGCAGTGGCGTGAGCGGACAGCGTCGGTGGTGCGGCAATAGGATCTTGTCCTTCCTCCACTACCATATTGCCGCTCCAGCCGACTGCCAGTGCCGGCCAGGCTGCAGTATTGCTATTGCCAATCAGTTCCGCTGCGGCTCTGGCCGCCAGCAGGGTTTTTTCACTGGGGGATATTGCCCAGGCCTCGGCCGCTGCGATCGCTTTTTGTTCATCGTCGGAGGGTGTTTCCATGGCCTGTTTTACTGCTAAGCAGGACCACCACACCGCCTCTCTGACCGGTAGCACTAAGGCCACACATTTTATTGCCTCGGGATAGCAGGCGTGTTGCACCAAGCGGTTAATCAGTTCCAGCGCGCTTAGGTTTTTGTCCAAAAGCGGGCGCGCTTCGTCACTGGGGTCAAACTGACCGATGAGATCGCTGGCGGCGTTAGTTTTGGCTATTTGCAGTTGCATTGAATAGATTTCCTCGTTGCCGGTGTCAAACCGTGCCAGTTGGGAGAGTCGTCGGAGCGTTTTGCAGGAGTGCTGCGGGCCAAACGATTAATTAATCATCACCATGCCACCTTTAATAGTGGTCATACCACCGCCGTCTAAGGTGCCCATAGCCGAGCCCTTAAGATTTAACATCGCGCCGGCCTTTACATCGGCATTGGCACCGCCTTTTAACGAAGCATTGGCACCGGCTTTGACATCAGCATTGATGCCGCCCTCGGCCTTTAGGTTGGTCCCGGCCTTAATGGCGGTATCGGTTCCGGAATCGATGCTGACCTTGCTACTGGCTTTTTGCTTCAGGTTGGCACCGGCGGTGATAGCGGTATCGGCTCCGGAATCGGTGGTGATCTTGGCACTCGCATTGAGTTTGAAGTTGGCGCAGTCGACGGTAATGTCGCCGTTTTTCTCCATTTTGAAACTACTTTTCCCCACCGACAGGTGGATCATTTCCTTGTCCATATAGACCCGGGTATCGCCACTGGTAATAGTCTGCTCCTGGGTTTCTTCTATTTTAGCGGTTTCATGACGCCCGATGATGCGATTAAAGTCGTGGGAAGAATTAATATAGACCTCACCGTCGCCTTTCTTTTGCCCGGTAAAACTTAATTCGTGTTCTGCCGGGTGGCGCAGTCCCATACGGTGGTCGGCCACGTTAGCGCCTTTTTCTGAATCGTTGGCGAAGGTCGGACCGAAGTCGGTAGCCTGGTGAGATAAAGTGCCAACCACAACCGGGTATTCGGGCTCACCGTTGATAAAGCCTACCAGCACAAGGTCATCCATTTGTGGTAAAAACCAAGCGCCGGCGGTTTTGCCACCGCCAAACATCTGCGACACTTGAATCCAGTGGCTGGTAGTCTTCTCGTCCCAGGGGAACACCACTTTAACCATACCGCCTTTGGCCTTTACCGTGGGCTCGCCGCCACCGTATTGGGTTTCGACAACTTTGGCTTGCAAGTGTCCGTAGATACGTGGAGCCGGTTCGCCGGCCGGTGCTGGTGTCAATGTACCGTCGATACACTCGATGCTGTTCTGGTATTCGGTAGCACCGTCGTAGCCATCGCTGGCGGAGTGGCTGATTCGAGTAACCAGCAGTTGCTTGATACCTTTTCGTGGCACCGGGTCTAAATTGAACAGCGCACCGGCGTATAACGCGGGACAGTTACTGCGGGTATTAGCGCGGTTGTAGTTAGCGTTTTCTCGGTTTTGGGCGATCTTCGCTGAGGCTTTGAGCATGCCGGCAGCGGTAAAGGCCAGCGCGGCCTTGTCTCCAGTAGCGGTGGTTAGATTCGGTATCGACTGGCCAAACCGCTCGCTGTTAATTTTCGACAGTCCGGCAATCTTGTGTTTTGACAGTGCTTCAGCGCTGGCGGCACTGGATTTGACGTTGTCATAAGCGCCCCAAGTTACTTTGGCCCCGATGCTGCTAAAACACTCGCTCCATCCCACGGCTACGTCCGGCGCTTTGTCGTCGCTGGCAAAGGCGCCGCTGCGATCATAGCGCAGGGTCTTGCTCTCGGGGAAGTGAGAGCTATCGTCGAGCAGCACCATTTTATGCTGGCCGTTTTTGTGTTCGAAATAGAAACTGATGCCCGCTTTGGCTAAAAACCGCAGCAGAAAGTCGAGGTCACTCTCGTTATACTGAATGGTGGTTAAATCAAATTTGTGGGTCAGTTTGACTTTGTTGATAAAGTCGACTTTTAGGTCGGCTTGGCCCAATAGCTTATCTGTTATATCGGCTGCCGACATCTGTGTGTAAACATGGGTCCGGGTCTTGATAGCGAGACCGTTGAACCACAATTCCGGTACCAACACCACGCGGTAGCGATGGCTGCCGTTTGCTTCTTGATCGAGGTATTCGAGCTCGCTGACCAAACCACTAATCCAGCGCTTGTCATTGCCGGGCTCGAGTGAAACGGTAGTGGGCTGACCGAGTATACTACTGGCATCGAGTAAAATGTCGTCGGCACAGGTCATTTCGATAGTGAAGCTGAACAATTCTGAAATCGCCTCTGCACCACTCAGCGAGGTGACTGAGAGATCTTTGTCGGCCAGTACACCGGCACTAAATTGAATAATACGGTGTTTGGCGTTGGACATGGGGCTAGCCCTTTATAAAATGAGAGGTCTTTGTCACCGCTGCAAACTAGGCACGATAGACAGAATATGAGTAGCGGCGGACAATTGCCCGCCCCTAGGTAGTGCTTTAGATCGCAATGCTGTAGATCGTAGCGCTTTAGATAACTTTCGCAGTTTCCAAGTCGTAGCCGACTTTAACGTTGGCGCCATTTTTGTTATCGCGATCGGCTTGGCTGAAATCGCACTCGATTTTAGTGAAGCTGATATCGAGTGACTCTTGCGGTCTGCCACCTTGAGAACCACTAAAATTGTAGCCTGAAACGACTGCCCGCTCCAGTGTGTATTTACCTACTGGAACGGGCGCACCTTTTTCACCGGTACGGCAAAAAGTGATGACTGCTGTTTTTGCTTCGGCGCCGGCCAATGCTTTTTGTAGTAACAGAGGGGTAGATGAGTCCAGCTCTTTGGTCATACCCAGTGATGTTAGGTTAGGCAGGCCGGCCTCACGGTTAGCAACAGAGCCGGCTTCCATGGTTATGAAGCGTGAAATGCCGAAGTTGCAGCTAGTGATCTCGATGTGGTCCTCGAATCCCTCTGCAGTAACGTCACCTTTGATATCGTCAAATTTTAAATAAATAGCCATGTCGAGCTCCTAATATGGGTTGTTAGTGTTTTAAAGTATCATTCGCGTGGTGAACTGGGTAGGACGTTGTTCGGCTGTTAAAAAATCCTGTACCGCTGCGCTCACCCTTGGAACAGATAATAGCCATGAGTTGACCGATTAGAATCCTACTTAAGTATGAATTTGCGATAGAAATTGCGTCGCCAACGGGTTAAGGTGGATTTTGTGATCAAGTTAACACTTTTCTGATGTTAGCTGATGGCGCGCCTAACCAGTGCGTATTTGCGGGATCGCTGCTAGTGTTTATTGGTAACGCAGCAGCTAACGCGGCGCGCACGTAATATAAGAAGTCGCAGCTTCAAGGCTATCAGCTTTTCTAGCGCGTGGTTAAAGGCGCTGCTAACAGCGAAAATCCCCCACACCAGATTCAGTGGTCGATAATGTCGCAGCACCATTAAAAGTTTTTAAAAATTTTTGCAGATAAGGATTGATCAAGTGATCGTTTCTAACATGAGCAGGAGTTTCGCCAAGCAGGCATTGCTGTCTTCTTTTTTACTATTACTCGCAGAGCGCGGTCCGCTAGCGAAAAGGCGTCTACGTTGACTGCGAGCGTACTGGCTGAAGGGCCTCTAGCTAACGGCTATCAGTTAGATCACTATACTATAGAAGAGGTGTTGGGCGCCGGCAGCTTTGGTATTACTTACAAAGCCTGGGACGAGGGCCTGCAGACTCGGGTAGCGATTAAAGAGTATTTTCCCGCTGACTTCGCCCGGCGTATCACGGATACGGCAGAGGTGGCACCGCTGCCCGGCCAAGAAGAACTCTACTACGACGTTCTGGAAAAATTTTTAGAAGAAGCCCGCATCCAGGCGCGGTTTAAGCACCCCAATATCATCCGAGTACACCGCTATTTAAAAGCCAACAGCACGGCTTATTTGGTGATGGATTACGAGGAGGGGGAGTCGTTAGAAGATCTACTTAAGCGTGAAAATCGCTGTCTAACAGAGCGCGAGTGTCTCGATATTTTTGTACCAATACTGCGCGGCTTGGCGCGAGTGCATCAAGAGTCCGTGCTACACCGAGATATCAAACCCGCCAATATATACCTGCGCAGTCAGGGCGAAGCCACGCTGCTGGACTTTGGTGCAGCTAGACAACTATTGGCTGATGCCAATGCACAGATGACCGTTATATTAACCCGGGGTTACGCGGCACCAGAACAATATAGCGGCGAGCATGTTGAGCAGGGCCCGGAGACCGACTTGTACGGTATTGGTGCGACCATGTATCGCTGCTTGGTCAATAGGGCGCCGATCGAGTCGGTGACTCGAATTACCTCTATCCATAATAAACAAGCAGACCCGCTGCAAGTCAGCGCGCTCAGTCTGGGTGCCAATAGCAAAATATCAGAGACCTTGAGCAACGCGATAAACTCGATGTTGGCACTGCAGCAGTCGCTGCGACCGCAGAGTGCTGAGGCAGCGATAAAACTGCTGTATGCACCGGCGCACTCTGGCCCGGTATCCGATGCTACCGTTATGGTTGGCGCTGCCAGCTCAGCGGCTCCGGCGTTCACAGCGAGTGATGCGGAGACTGAGTTTGCCCCACCAACAGCCAGTAGATTACGCCCGCAGCAGAGCGCTAAGGGTCTGCCGCTTTTTATTGGTCTGGTGTTGTTTGTGCTATTGCTAATACCGCTGGGCTATTTTTTGTTACAGGGCTCGGCGCCGTCGGTAGTGATTGAATCGCGCCCGCTAACAGCTAGCGCGGCACCGGCCAGCACTGCACTCGATCAGACCGTCAAGCAGGGGGTCGAGGGGGCTGTTGAGCTGCCAGCTAACAATGAACCCGTGGCGACTGAAGAAGTTGTTATCGCCACCGCAGCGCCGGTAATCGCCGACCCTTTTGCCCTCGGTAGCCGTCTCAGCCACTCGCTGAAAAACGGTGGCAAGGGGCCCGCTATGGTGATCATCACTCCCGGGACATTTTCAATGGGCAGTGATAACGGTGAGTCCACCGAGTCGCCGCTGCACTCGGTGGTGCTGGCTAGCACCATCGCGATAGCAAAATTTGAGACTAGCTTTGCCGAGTACGATCGCTTTGCCAGTTCTGTAGAGGGCGTTGATCGGCCCAACGACGCCGGTTGGGGGCGTAACAATCGTCCGGTAATCAATGTCAGCTGGGCTCAGGCGCAGGCATTTGCGCGCTGGCTGAGTGATCAGAGCGGTCATCGCTATCGCCTTCCCAGCGAAGCGGAGTGGGAGTTTGCCGCTGGTGGTGGCAGCGATTTACCTTATTCAATGGCTACTACTATTAGTGTCGACGATGCTAACTATGCCGGGGCTGACGGCGGCTCAGCGACCATAGCTGTTGGCAAGTTTCCAGCCAATGACTACGGACTTCACGATATGCACGGCAATGTGTGGGAGTGGACTGCAGATTGCTGGGCTATTAACTATAGCCAGGCCAGCGCTGATGGTGCCGCCTTTACTGGCGGCGACTGTGTTCGGCGGGTGTTGCGAGGTGGTGGCTGGAACTCGGAGCCAGCGCTATTGCGCAGCCGCAATCGCAGCGCCGGTTTGAGCAAGACTAAAAGTGCCGCGCTGGGTTTTAGGCTGGTCGTTGAGATAGAGCGATGAGAATAATAGCGCGAAGCAGTAAACAGCTGATGGTGGCAGTGATAAAAGCTGTGATACTCGCTCTTGTGGCGATGTTTTGTTTGTTGTCGGCGCAGTATGGCGCGGCCAGAGAATATAGTTTTGTTAATCATTATGCCGGTGATTTTTTTGCAGATGTTAACGCCGCTCGCCAGGTCGAGGACAAATTTGTCAAAGACGGCAAGGCCGAATACGCTGATAAGCTAGTTAAGCCTTATGTTTACGCGACCATGGAAGGGTTGGGGCTGGGACATGCCAAAAAGGCTCTAGTTGCTCGCTATGTGGCCAGTTTTGATGATTACGATGTGTTGTTCAGCGACTTGACTGAACATAAAACACTGGAAGTAGGGGTCGAGTATTTCTTCGACAGTGAGAAGTTTTCCCAGTTTTATAGCGAGCAGTTGCGCACTCTGTCGCGGGATCGGCGCTATACGGTGTTGCTTAGTATCGATGGCAATAATGGTGTGGCGGGCTCGCCGCTGGCAAAGCACTTAATCAAAACGGTTAGCGAAGATCTGGCTGACAGTGGTGTTGAGGTGGTTAGTGGCCGCAATCCTCGCGCTAGCGATTTGGCGCAATTGGCAATTAAAATTAGCAATACTCAAAGTGCTAGTGAAGTGCACGGAGTTAGCATCATCAGCGACAAGCTACACTATCAGTCGTCTTTGCGTTTTGCCCGAGCGGGCGAGGTATTATCCGAACAGGGCTCTATCAGCGGGGTCGATCTGTTAAAAACTAGTAAGGGGGGTGGTCGTGTGTACCGCCAGTCCGTGCAATACTTTGATGACGTAGGGCAAGCACTGCGCGATAAAATTGATTCTTTTAAACTGCGTCAGCGTTCATTGGATATTGTATTGCAGGGCTCGAGCTCAGCTGCGCAACAATTTTATTTATGGCTGCGCAGTGCTAGTATCGGCATTAACGGACTAGAGAAAATTCGCGCTGGTGATAGGGCATCTACCTCTATCGTTAATGTTAGTTACCGAGGTTCAGCAGATAATCTCGCACAGGAGATCAAGCTCCATAGCGCCACTACAGCGTTGGGTTATCGTGTCGACAAGATAAGCGCGAATACGGTGAGCATTAGCATCGCCGGCAATTGATAGCGTTAGCTGCAGGGATGAATCGGGTGCTGATTACGGTGCTGACATAGTATCAATTGGTTGCTGACAGCGTATTGAAAGGTATTAAAAGCAGCGGGTTTAATAACCACAACTTGATAACAGGGTGAGTTCAAATGTTTAAACGATTAGCGGTTACAGTTCTGGTTTTGTGCTTAGTCGGCTGCGCCTCTGGCCCAGATACTAAGAGTGAGTGGCAGTCGGCGCTGTCGCTGGAACAAATGGGTAGCTTAGATGAGGCGCTGGCCTATATCGATAGCGCCATCGCTAAGGATCCTTCCAAGACGGAGTACCTGCTGAAAAAAGACCAGCTACAGCGAGCGATTGTGTCACGCCTGATTAGCACCATGGAACCATTGCTAAGCGCAGGGCTGGTCAATCTTGAAGAAGTTAACAAGGTTACCGTTAATGCGCAGCGAGTTCGAGGCTTGTATCCCAGTGAAGAGACAACAAAAGTGTTTTCGGCGGCGGTAGATGCAGCGGTGAGTGCTTTTTATGAGGCCTCAGACGAAACCTTAGCGGCAGCGACGGCACTGGTCGACCGTGGCGAGTGGGGCGAGGCGTTTTATGAGTTGAGTGAACTGCTCGAGAAAAACCCCGATGCTGATAACGCGGTGTCGTTAATGGACAAAATACGCGGTGATGGTGTGGCCAGTATGATTGATTCGGCGCTGGAACAAATGGATGCTGAGAATATCGCCACGGCGCTGGCCACCTTAACCGTTGCCTCCGACATCGATGGCAACAGCTCAGAGATTCGGCTGTTGCTAAATGAAGTCAGCGGCAAAGATAACGAAGCCTATTACCGCGGTGCTATCGCTACCCGCATGGCGCAAAAAGAGTGGGACAAAGTGCTATTGCTGTGCCGGGCCTCAGACCGATTCGACGGCTTAGTTGAACCGTGCATGGTTGCGCGTGATAAAGCAGACTTTGATCGTCAGGATCAGCTGATTTTGAAGGTCGAAAGTTTGTTGAAGCAGCGGCGCTTGATTGGCGCTTTTGACAGCTATACTCAGGCAAAAGAAATAAACCTGCCCGATTTCGACCGTAAAATGCTTAGCCTAGGCGATACACTGAAAGACAAAATCACCGCGGCGGCAAAAAAAATGACCAAACAGGGACGCTATGGCGTGGCCTGGGTATTGTATCAGCGTATCGATCAGCTCGAATCCCAGTACAGTAATATTAAGAACCTAGAAGATAAAATCTTTGCGCGGATTAAAAAGCTGATCGCGGTCTATGATTTTACCAGCCCCAAGGACAGCGCTGATGCGGGTATTATTGTCGCTAACAATTTGATCTCCAGGCTCTTTGTCAGCAGTAGTAAAGATGTCTCTATTCTCGAGCGAGAAAGCTTGAAGACTATTTTGGAAGAAATGAAACTGGCCCAGATTGGCTTAGTGTCGGAGAGTGACAGTCAGGAAATTGGCAAGATATACGGTATTGATATTGCCATTATGGGCAGTGTACTGCGCTACCGTGTCGATCAGACCGATAGTACTAACCGCAAAACTGCACGGGTAAAAACAGGTGAAAAAATTGAAGACAACATCGAATTTCTCAACTGGAAGGCAAGCAATTCAAATGCCAGTAATGCCGAGCTAAAAAATGCGCCACAGGCAAAAGTCATGGTGCCACAATATGAAAACATTTCCTACGAAGTAAAAAGCGTGAAGAAGGTTGGTTTTGTCGAATTAGCATTCCGTATTGTCGACAGCTCGACCGGCGAAACAATTAAAGTCAAAACCCTTGAGCGCACTAAAATATTTACCGATTCGGCTAACGAAGGACTCGATATGGCAGGCGTGGTTTTTGATGCCCTCGATATTCCGACTAATACGCAGGTGTTAAAACTCATCACCCAAAGCATTGTCGATGAACTGGTCGCTGAAGTCTTATCACCGATTCAAAACTTGGAATCTCAGTATCTGGAAGACGGTGAGCGTTTTCTCAAACGGCGTGAAAATCTAGCAGCTGCGGAAAAATTAGTCGACTCGGTTTTTGACGTGCGGCTGAAGTCTATCGCCAACTCGCCGGTGGCAGCAAAAGCTGAGCAGCTTATCGATAGATCACTAGTGAATTTCCAGTTTTAATTAATGAGATATTTCAGATTCATTTTTTCTGCGCTGATATTGTGGAATTGTTCCCAGGCTTATGCCGAACAAGTCTACAATATCGCGATATACAATTTCACGGCCAAAACCATTGAAGCTGTTGAAATAACGGGTCCTATTGATTCTGCGCTGCGCTCGGTCTTTTCCAAGCGCGGCAATATTGAAGTTATTTCTCGGCGCGCCATGGAAGACAAGCTGAAACGCCTCAATGTCGAGAGCAGCGATCAGTTGGCCAGCATTGTGCGCTCGGGCTCATCCCTCGGAGTCGACTATGTAATCGCCGGAAGCATTAGTGCCAATGGTGCCCATGTGCAATTAGAGTACGGCCTATACGATGTAAAAAATGGCGCGCTGCGGCTTAAGATCAAAAAAGTAGGCTCTAGCAATGCCGACATCTACTCCGAAACTGAAAGTGTAGTTGCTAAATTTGTCGTAGAATTTGGCCGCCGTTTTGAGCGAAATGTGAAGCCGGAATTGGCAAGTTTTGCTGCCAAAGCTCAAGCCGGCAGGATCAAGTTGAGCTGGTCTATAGCCGCGGCCAACCGTGGCCAACAGGTTAAAGTTTATCGTGCAAGCAGCGCTCGTGGGCCCTTTACGTATATCGGCGAGTCAACGCGCTCATCCTATCGAGATTTGCGCCCGAATCCGGATCAAAATTACTACCAGCTGGCTCTGGTAGCCGCCGACGGCTCGGAACGTCGCTTTAACACTACCGCCTCCAGCGTCATAACAACAAAGAAAAAAGCACTGGCTAACTTATTTCCGCCAACCATTGTCAGCGCCGCCTTTGGTATCAATAGCATCGAGTTAAAATTTCTTGCCTCACTGAGAAATAAAAATATCGCGGATCATCGGATCTATCAACGCCTGCTTGGTGCCAGTGAATGGCAGGCCATCGGTACCCTGGCGACGGCTGCGGGGGTCAGTGAATATCTGTTCTCAAAATCCAATATTTTTCAGTCGGCAACCGATTATGAATTTGCCGTTAGTGCTCGCACGCCGTCTCAGCAGGAAAGTGCCTATTCAGCGAGCAGCAAACTGCAATCGACCGCGGCACCGCAGGTGACCGTCAATGGTGAAGCGATGCTGCGGCGTATAGAGCTAAACTGGAACCAAGTTGATCTGGCTAAGGGTTATAAGGTTTACCGCCAGTTACTAGCCGATAGCGAGTGGCAGCAGATAGCGACGATAAAACGTAACACTACGGTTAGTTATACCGACCAAGATTCACTGCAAGACGGTACCGGCTATCGCTACTATATTGCCGCGTTTGACAGCGCTGGTGAGAGTGCTTTCAAGGCTGCCACTGAGGCAATAACCAAGGCCGTTCCAACTGCCATCAGAGCGTTTTTGGTAGTGGCAAACCAAGTCAAAAGAGCAACATTGAGCTGGAGTGCTTCAAGCGACCCGGATGTGGCGGGCTACGCGATCTACCGACAAGAGTTGTCGCAATCAGAATCTTTTGAACGTATAGCTTTTATTAAAGGCGCTACTAAATCGGATTATGAAGATAATAAAAATCTTGCCGATGGTAGTCGTTACAGCTATAAAATGGCGGCGGAAAATACTGCGGGTGGGCTCGGTGATTATTCTGAGGTGATGACTATCACCACCAAGCTGCGCCCTCAGCCCGGGCGCTTCTTTGCCGCGGCGGCGATTGACTCTACGATTGAATTGCAGTGGCACGCCAGCCCCAATCAAGATATCGCAAGTTATCAACTGCAACGTCAGTGGGCGGGACAACAATGGCAGCGATTGGCAACGCTGGAAGCGGGCCAGTTGACATACAGCGACGGCAATTTAAAACCCTATCGGTCGGTGTCTTATCGCTTAATGGCTGTAGATATCGATGACTTGTCAAGTGACGTTGACAGTACGGTCGCGATCGAAAATCCGGTGGCTGTAGAGTTGCAATTGGTTGCAACTGATTTGCTGCGAAGGGCTCAGCTGAGCTGGAATAAACAGTATCAGATAACGGCATTTAATTTGTATCGAAGTGAAGCTGCAGATCCGGACAATTGGCAAAAGATAAGAAAGCTGAGAGCCACTGCAACTGATTATACCGATAAAGCGGCACTGCAGGACGGTAGGGTATATCGCTACAAGTTGTTAGCTGTCGATGACAGTGGTGAGTTGCCCAGCTCCAACATTGTTAGCGCTGCGACTAAGGACCTGCCGCCGCCGCCGCTGGACTTCACTGTTACCAGTGGTTTGCTGAAGTCGGTTGCCATTGCGTGGACCGCCGCCGCTGACAGCGATGTTGGCGGCTATCAAATTTATCGAGCTATCGAGGGCGGGGAACTGGAGTCCTACCAGCGTGTCAAAGGTTTCAAACGCGCCAGTTACCTGGACAAGGGTAGTGCCTTTAATACCTTGAAGGACCAACAGCGCTACAGTTACCAGATAGCAGCGTATAATACTTTTGGCGCTCAAGGTGCAGTCTCTGAATTGCTCACAGCGAAAACCATGGTACTGCCCGCTAGGGTGAATGGTTTAGCGGCTGCAGCGGTTGAGGGTGCGGTGTCTGTGTCTTGGGCATTGAGTGCAGATGCCACTGTCATTGAATTTATTGTTTATCGAGCCACTGATAGCGAGTGTAAAAAATTGTCGAAACTGAGGACTGTGCCGGCAAAGCTAGCTGCATTTGATGATCTCGATATCGACCCAAACAAACGCTACTGCTACGGCGTCGTGGCAAAAAACGCCGCTGGTTTACTCAGCGCAATGTCTGATACCAAGACCGCTAATTAAACAGGTTCTATTATGCTTCAATCTGTACGTATTGCCGTTGTCTGCTGCTTGAGCCTAGCACTTTTTTCTCAGCTGGCTCTATCGCAAAAAAACGCGCACAGAGAGCTTTATCCCGACCGCAGTGAGTTGGAAAATTTAAAAGGCAAGTACCGCAGCTGTGTGATGAAAAAAGGCGCGCAACTTATTTTGGTGTCTGACTTTGATACCGCGGTAAAATACGCCCCGAAGGCTTGCAAACGTGAGTTCTTGGCGATTCGGCGGTTCTTCTTTGGTAACCCCTTTCAGCTGGAAATTTCCAACGAGTTACTGTCTTCCGTCGACGAAGGCATTGAGATCGATCTGATCAACTATTTGATCAAAGTAATGATGAAAAAGTAACCATGAAAAAGTAACCATGAAAAAGTAGTGACATTATGGCGGCCTAGATCGACCGCTGGGCGGTTCGCTACCCGATGTTATGCATAGCGCGTTGCATAACCCGATCAATGGTTTTGACGAACAGTCCGCTGAACAATGACCTTAAAAGCTAAACGAATTGCTAAGTGAAGTGCTTAGTAAAAAGCTAAATGCATAGTCCAATGATTAGTTCACTGCACAGCCCACTGCAGGGCAGCAGTGCACGCTAGAGCTGTCGAGTAACAAGCCCTGCGTTGGCGCAGCTTATAGATCTCCCCACAGATGTTGCAGCAGGCTAATGGCCGCCAGTGGTGCGGTCTCGGTGCGCAGTACCCGGGGGCCCAAGGTCAGTGATTGATAACCCGCGCGCTCCGCCTCATCAATCTCGTCACTATCGAGCCCACCCTCCGGTCCCACTAACAATGCGACGCTGTCGACCGCTTGCTGCTGGTCAATTTGACCGACGCTGCGGTGGTGTAAGACAAATTTTTGCTGCACCTCACAGTGCGCTACCCAATCGCTGAGATGGGCTATGTCCTGCACCTGCGGCAGACGGTTGCGCTGGCATTGCTCGCAGGCCGCCACGGTGATTTGTCGCCAATAGTCGACTTTCTTTTCAGCGCGCTCGCCCTTAAGTTTGATTTGCGAGCGTGCCGCGTACAGCGGGGTGATCGTAGACACGCCAAGCTCAGTGGCTTTTTGCATGACTTGGTCCATGCGATCGCCTTTAGAAATAGCAATTCCCAGGTGAATATGCAGCGGCGACTCGCGGTCCTCGGCATCAAAATCAGTGGTGATTACCTCGACCCACTTTTTGCTAACCGCTTCGATGCGTGCCCGGTACTGGCCGCCGCGACCGTCAAATAGATCGAGTTCATCGCCTGCGACTAAGCGCAGTACCTTGCTGATATGGTGGCTGGGCTTTTGCTCCAGCCGCAAGGCTTGCTCTAAGGCCAGTGTCTGGGTGCTGTAAATTCGCGGTATGCGCATGGCTTGCCGGTCCTCTATCAGGGTGCGCAGTGAGCTGACAAGTCTAGATTGTTCCAGATTGTCTTATTGGGCTCAACTTGATTCATCGAGTAAAAATGAAAACCCGGCGCCCCTCCCGCCAGCAGTCGCTCGCATAAATCGGTGACTACTTCGATACCAAAGGCGCGAATACTAGCGGTATCCTCGCCGTAGCCCTGCAGCCTTTGGCTGATCCAGCGGGGAATGTCGGCGCCGCAATTTTTAGAGAAACGAGCCAAGTTGTGATAATTGGTAATCGGCATAATACCGGGGTAGATCGGCTGTTCGATGCCCGCTCGCCGGCATTGTTCGACAAAATAGAAGTAGCCGTCAGCATTGTAAAAATACTGGGTGATAGCGCTGTTGGCGCCGGCATCAAATTTTTGTCTGAGAAAACCGATATCGGCGTCGAAGCTATCGGCGTCGGGGTGGATCTCCGGATAAGCAGCGACAGTGATATCGAAATAGTCGCCGGTATGACGGCGCACAAAGGCGACCAATTCACTGGCGTAAACCAAGCGCTGTGCGCCCATACCCGAGGGCATGTCTCCGCGCAGCGCGACTATACGGCGAACCCCGGCACGTTGGTACTCACCGAGCAGTTCGAGAATGTCTTCTTCGCTGTCGGCGCCAAAAGATAAATGCGGGGCGGTGGCAATCGACTGCGCATTCATTGCCAGTACGATCTCCTTAGTATTGTCCCGGGTAGAACCTCCGGCACCGTAGGTTACCGAGAAAAATTCAGGACCCAAGGTATTGAGCTCTGCCTGAACAGCATCTAGTTTTTGTCTGCCAGCAGCAGTCTTAGGCGGGAAAAACTCGAAACTAAAGCTTTTTTTGTTGGTCATGATGGCAGGCTTTTTATACGTGTGTTGCCACTGCAATAGCGCCTAGCAACACACTGGAATGGGTGGGCCCGCGGTAGCGCGGGCCCGTTCTATCAGTACTTATAAGACTCGACTTTATAGGGTCCGACGACGGGAACATTAATGTAATCCGCCTGAGTTTGCGTCAGTTTGGTGATAACGCCACCAAAACCGTTAACCATATCCGCTGCTACTTCCTCATCGAGTTTTTTCGGCAGTACTTCCAAGCCGATTGCTGCGGGCTTTAAGGCGCTCTCTAGATCGGCAAATTTACGCTCAAATAAATACATTTGTGCCAGCACTTGATTGGAGAAAGAGCCGTCCATGATGCGCGAGGGGTGCCCAGTGGCGTTGCCCAAGTTGACCAGACGACCCTCGGACAACAGAATCAAATAGTCGTTGGCAGCCTTGTCCCGGTAAATCTTGTGTACTTGAGGCTTGACCTCGTCCCACTCCCAGTTTTCGCGCATAAAGACAGTGTCGATTTCATTGTCGAAATGGCCAATATTGCTAACTACAGCGCCAACTTTAAGTGACTGCAACATAGCGGAGTCACAGACATTGACGTTGCCGGTAGTGGTGACAACTAGGTCGGTATTTTCCAGTAGCGCTTTGTTGGTGTCCTGTAGCTGCCCTGTATTGAGCCCGCCGTTGTAGGGCGAGACCACTTCATAACCGTCCATACAAGCCTGCATCGCGCAGATCGGATCAATTTCAGAGACTTTAACAATCATGCCTTCTTGATTGAGGGACTGAGCCGAGCCCTTGCCGACATCGCCATAGCCGATGACCAGCGCTTTCTTGCCGGCCAGCAGGTGATCGGTGCCACGCTTAATAGCATCGTTGAGCGAGTGGCGACAGCCGTACTTATTGTCGTTCTTAGATTTGGTCACCGAATCGTTAACATTGATGGCGGGTATCCGCAGGGTTCCATTGTCCAGCATTTCCTGGAGGCGATGAACACCGGTGGTGGTCTCCTCGGTGACACCGTGAATGCGATCGAGCATTGCCGGGTATTGTTGGTGCAGCATCAGGGTCAGATCACCGCCGTCATCAAGTACCATATTAGCGTCCCAAGGTTCGCCGTCTTTCAGTATTGTCTGTTCCAAGCACCATTCGTACTCTTCCTCAGTCTCACCCTTCCAAGCGAAGACCGGTACCCCGGCAGCAGCGATAGCCGCCGCGGCGTGATCCTGAGTACTGAAAATATTACAGGAGGACCAGCGCACTTCGGCACCCAAATCGATCAGGGTTTCAATCAACACCCCAGTTTGGATGGTCATGTGGATACAACCCAGTATTTTAGCCCCGGCTAAGGGTTTGTCAGCGCTGTATTTCTTGCGCATTGCCATCAGTGCCGGCATTTCCGACTCGGCGATGTCCAGCTCTTTACGACCCCACTGGGCCAAGCTGATGTCTGCGACTTTATAATCATTGCTCATGGTGTATTCCTTTGTATTTTCTATGTTGTGATCTTTAACGGGGTTTTTTAGTAAACCCGTGTTTTGACAGACGACCTAACGGTTTAGTGCTGCGTTCAGTGCTTCTACCCGATCAGTTTTTTCCCAGGTAAAAGCGGTGAAAGTATCAGATTTTTCAACCCCATTTTCGACCCAATGATAGGTGTGCTCGAAGGGCTCACGACCAAAGTGGCCGTAGGCTGCGGTCAGTTGGTACATTGGGTGTTGTAAATCTAACATGGTGGTAATGGCATAGGGGCGCAGGTCAAACACCTGAGTAATGGCATCTATTAGCTGCGCATCGGTAACCTTGCCGGTGCCGAAGGTATTGACCGAAATGGAAGTCGGTTGGGCCACGCCAATAGCATAGGATACTTGTATCTCACAGCGTTCAGCGAGACCGGCAGCGACAACATTTTTGGCTACATAACGGCCGGCATAGGCGGCTGAACGATCGACCTTGGAGGGATCCTTGCCGGAAAATGCGCCGCCGCCATGGCGGGCCATGCCGCCGTAGGTATCGACAATAATCTTGCGCCCGGTCAAGCCGCAGTCGCCTACCGGTCCGCCGATAACAAAGTTGCCGGTGGGGTTAATATGAAATTGGGTGTCGGCGTGAATCCAGTCGGCCGGTAGCACCGGCAAGATCACGTGTTCCATAATGGCACTGCGCAAATCTTCCAGTGAGATATCCGGGTCGTGTTGGGTGGACAACACCACCGCGTCGATCGCTACTGGCTTGCCATCTTGGTAACGCAGGCTAACCTGAGATTTGGCGTCAGGACGCAGCCAGCTTAGCGTGCCATTTTTGCGCAGCTGCGCTTGGCGCTCAACTAAGCGGTGCGAGTAATAAATAGCCGCAGGCATCAATACGTCGGTTTCATTAGTGGCGTAGCCAAACATCAGGCCTTGATCGCCGGCGCCCTGATCTTCAGGATTGGCCCGGTCGACCCCCATATTGATATCGGCGGACTGTTTGCCAATGGCATTGAGTACTGCGCAGGTGGCACCGTCATAGCCCACCGCAGAGCTGTTGTAGCCGATACCGATAATGACATCGCGGATAATATTTTCCAGATCGACATAACAAGAGGTAGTGAGCTCGCCGGCAACAATTGCCATGCCGGTTTTGACCATGGTCTCAACGGCGACTCGAGCGACTGGATCTCGGCAGATAACGGCGTCGAGTACAGCGTCGGAAATTTGATCGGCGAGCTTGTCCGGATGGCCCTCGGAAACAGACTCCGACGTAAAAACTGAATATTCTGACATAGGTGCTTTTCCTCTCCTTAGTACCCTAGTCGGCGGTGGCCGTAGGGGAAAGTTGCGATGCATGTAGGCTGCTGCCCGGTTGCGCGACTTTAGTGAATTGTCTGATCTGTACCCGAAACCCATTGCGCTGCGCTAAATAAACAGCTTCGCCAGCACTGAATCCGGCGTCCTCTGCCCACTGGCTTAAATCCTCCGGCGCAAAACCCAGCCAGACATCGCCACAGGACTCGCTGACCCAGGTCTGGTCGTGATTGCACAGGTCAGTAACGATAAGCGCACCGCCGGGTTTTAACAGGCCATTGATATCGGTGAATATCTCAGCCGGTGAGGGGATATGGTGTAGCACCATATTGATCACCACGCAGTCTACATCGGCGCTGTGCAGCGCCTCGTTTTTGGTGTCACCGTGGATAAAATGGATGTTTTGCAGTGCTTGAGATGCCGCGCACTGGCGCGCCTGTTCCAGCATTTGCGCCGAATTATCTAGCGCGATAACCTGCTCAAAGCGCGCTGCTAGCTCTCCCAGAAAGGCGCCTTCGCCGGGGCCTAGCTCCAGCGCAGTGGCGCCTTTTTTGGAACTACTGAACAGCCGGTTTAACAATAGCGCGGTCTGCGGACCGTACAGTGTGTAATCAGCTACTTGTTCTTGCTGGGCCCGAAAGGTGCCGGCATGGTCATTAAAAAACGCCTGAGAGCGGGCTGCGCGCTGTTCTTGAACCGCTGCTACCCGCAGCCGAACACTCGCTGCTAGGGGCCGCAGGTCGATCGCCCGATGCAGTGTTTGGTGGACCGCATCAATAGCGCCGTCGCTGGCGCTGTGGTAGGCGCGACGGTAGAAAATAGAGTTGCCCTCGCGGCGACTGACAACCAGCGAGGCACTGGCAAGAATTTTTAGATGGTGACTCATGCCCGACTGTTTACTGTCGAAAATACTGCACAGCTCCTGCACGCCAAAAGAATCTCGGCTCAGTACCTGCAAGATATCTAATCGCAACTGGTCGGCATAGGCCTTGCAAACGGCTAGTAGGTCGACTGGGTTCGGTGCCGTGGCATCGGTGCTGGAGACGGTCAGTGCATTCATAGCGCGTATTCTAGCAGCACTATGAATCTATATCAAAATATTTCGATATAGTTTTTCAATCGGGCAGGGCTGTTAGCTATCGTTGTTGTGTAGGCGAGGGAGCTGCAAAACCTTGTCATTTGCCACTGTAGGCGGGTTGCCACCGAGGTTTTGAGCGATTTGAGGGGGTTTATTTGGCTTCGGCAATTGCTTGACCGAGCGAGAAAGGCGAAAATAGCCGTTTTTCATTATCCCTCTTCAGGAGTTTCTCAATGCCCTCTCGTAGCGAATTAGCTAACGCCATCCGCGCACTCAGTATGGACGCCGTGCAAGCAGCCAATTCCGGCCATCCCGGTGCACCCATGGGAATGGCTGATATTGCCGAAGTGTTGTGGAATGATTATTTGCAACACAACCCCGCTAACCCCAACTGGGCAGATCGCGATCGCTTTGTACTGTCTAACGGCCACGGCTCGATGCTGATTTACTCACTGTTGCACCTGAGCGGTTACGAGCTGCCGATGGAAGAGCTGCAAAATTTCCGCAAGATGGGCTCGAAAACCCCGGGCCACCCTGAGTACGGTTATGCGCCGGGCATTGAAACGACTACCGGGCCACTGGGTCAGGGTATTACCAACGCTGCGGGCATGGCGCTGGCGGAGAAAATTTTGGCGGCGCAGTTCAACCGCGACGGCCATGCGATTGTCGACCACTACACCTACACTTTTCTTGGCGACGGTTGTTTGATGGAAGGTATTTCCCACGAAGTTTGCTCACTGGCGGGCACTCTTGGCCTCGGCAAGCTGATTTGTTTTTACGACGACAACGGTATCTCTATCGATGGTGAAGTAGAGGGCTGGTTTACCGACGACACTCCCAAGCGCTTTGAAGCCTACGGTTGGCAGGTAATACCTGCGGTCGACGGCCACGACGCCGCGGCCATCGGCGCGGCCATCGAAGCGGGTCGCGCCGATCGCGAGCGCCCCACTATGATTTGCTGCAAGACCATTATCGGCAAGGGCTCGCCTAACAAACAGGGTAAAGAAGATTGCCACGGTGCCGCCCTAGGGGTCGACGAAGTAGCACTGGTACGGGAAACTATTGGTTGGCCGCACCCGCCCTTTTTTGTGCCCAGTGATGTCTATGCTGGCTGGAGTGCTAAGGACCGTGGCGCCAGTCTGGAACGGGAGTGGAATACACGTTTTGACAGCTATGCCGAGGCCCACCCGGATCTGGCGGTAGAACTGGCCCGGCGTATGAGCGGTGACCTACCCGCAGATTTTGCTGCTCAAGCCGATGAATATATCAGCGCGCGCCAGCAAGCGGGTGCCAGTATTGCCTCGCGCAAAGCCTCACAAAACGATCTCAACGCCTTTGGTCCACTGCTACCGGAATTACTCGGCGGCAGTGCCGACCTGGCCGGATCCAACCTAACCTTGTGGTCTGGCTCACAGCCGGTTACCGCCAGTGATGCCAGCGGTAACTATATACACTACGGGGTGCGTGAATTTGCGATGTCGGCAATGATGAACGGTATCGCTCTGCACGGCGGTTTTGTGCCCTACGGCGCTACCTTCCTAATGTTTATGGAATATGCCCGTAATGCGGTGCGGATGGCGGCACTGATGCAGCAGCGGGTCATTTTTGTCTACACCCACGACTCCATCGGTCTCGGCGAAGACGGCCCCACCCACCAACCGGTAGAGCAGCTGACGGCGCTGCGTTCAACACCTAATCTTGACACTTGGCGCCCCTGTGACGCAGTCGAGTCGGCGGTTTGCTGGAAGGCGGCGCTGGAACGCAGCGAGGGCCCGGCGGCACTGATTTTCTCCCGCCAAGGTCTGGCTCACCAGGATCGGGACCCGCAGCAGGTAGCAGACATTGCCCGGGGCGGCTATGTTCTCAGCGACTGCGCCGGCGAGATGGATGCCATTATTATTGCCACCGGCTCAGAGGTGGGTTTGGCGATGGATGCGGCGGCTACACTGCGCGGTCAGGGTCGCAACATTCGGGTGGTTTCGATGCCCTCTACCAGTGTTTTTGATGCTCAAGATGCCGGTTATAAAGAGTCGGTACTGCCCAGCCATATTTTGGCGCGAGTAGCTGTCGAGGCTGGTCACCGCGATTTCTGGTACAAATATGTCGGTCTTGACGGTCGTATCGTCGGTATGGAAACCTTCGGTGAGTCAGCGCCTATTGCCGACTTAATGGAGCACTTTGGTTTCACCGTCGACAATGTTGTGGACGCGGTCGAAGACGCCATCGGGTAATGTGAGCCACTGCTTACTTCACTAGTCAATTATGGATAGTTGTGGCCGGCGCTGGTCGGTCTAGGGAAATACCATGAGCTCCACTGTTATACGCATGGCCGACTTGGATTTGTCGGGTAAAAGGGTGTTGATTCGAGAAGATCTCAACGTGCCCATTAAAGATGGCCAGGTCAGCAGCGACGCCCGTATTCGCGCAGCGCTGCCAACCATTAAAGCGGCTTTAGCCGCCGGTGCGCGAGTGCTATTGATGTCGCATTTGGGCCGCCCCAGCGAGGGTCAGTTCGAGCAGGCCTATTCGCTGGCGCCAGTGGCTCAGCGTCTTCAACAGTTACTTGATCGCCCGGTGCCGCTAGTCTCCGAGTGGCGCGGCGGCGTCGAGGTGGCGCCAGGAGAGCTGGTATTGCTGGAAAATGTGCGTTTTAACAGCGGTGAAAAGTCTGACGATGAGGCCCTGGCCAAAGCCTATGCGCAGCTGTGCGATGTGTTTGTAATGGATGCTTTTGGCACCGCGCACCGCGCCCAGGCCTCAACCCACGGGGTTGCGCGTTTTGCGCCGCTGGCCTGTGCCGGCCCGCTGCTGGTCGGCGAGTTAGAAGCGCTGTCCAAGGCGCTGGCCAATCCGGCTAGGCCGATGGTGGCGATTGTCGGTGGCTCTAAGGTGTCGACTAAACTGACCGTGCTGGAATCGTTGTCGACGCTAGTCGATCAGCTGATTGTGGGCGGTGGCATTGCCAATACCTTTTTAGCGGCGGCGGGCAATCCAGTGGGTAAATCGCTCTGCGAAATGGGTCTGTTAGAGCAGGCTCGGGCGCTAATGGCCAGCACCGCTATTCCACTGCCCAGCGATGTGGTTACCGCTACCGAGTTTTCTGAACAGGCTGCGGCCAGTTTAAAATTGGCCGCGGAGGTCGGTGCGCAGGATATGATTTTTGATATCGGCCCGACCTCCGCCGAGGCGATGGCGGCGATTATAAAAAACGCCAAAACTATTTTGTGGAACGGCCCAGTTGGGGTCTTTGAGTTCGATCAATTTGGCGCCGGTACGGAACTGCTGAGCCGCGCCATCGCTGACAGCGAGGCCTTTTCGATTGCCGGTGGTGGCGATACTCTGGCGGCGATTGACAAATATGGTATAGCCGATAAAATTTCTTATATCTCCACCGGCGGCGGCGCTTTTTTAGAGTATGTTGAAGGAAAAGTGCTGCCGGCGATGGCGATGTTGGAACAGCGCGCGCAAGAATAAAAGGAACACCGCAGTATTTTGCGATAACAATTGATGGGTGAAATCACCTAACGACTGCCTTTTTTTAGCTGTAAATCTAGCGAAATAATGGCGATAATAGTTGCCCGGATTGTGATCTATTTCCGATCCGGCGTACTCCTACAATGGGAAAGGACAATATCATGGCACTTATTTCAATGCGTCAAATGCTCGACCACGCCGCGGAATTTAGCTACGGGGTACCGGCTTTCAATGTCAATAATTTGGAGCAAACCCGGGCGATTATGGAAGCGGCCCAAGCCTGTAACAGTCCGGTCATCATGCAGGCGTCCGCCGGTGCTCGCAAATACGCGGGTGCGCCTTTTCTGCGCCATCTGATTCTGGCGGCGATCGAAGAGTTCCCCGATATCCCTGTGGTTATGCATCAAGATCACGGTACCAGCCCGACTATCTGTCAGCGCTCTATTCAGCTGGGGTTTTCCTCGGTGATGATGGACGGTTCGCTGCGTGAAAACGGCAAAACCCCGGCTAGCTACGAATACAATGTTGATGTGACGCAGCGGGCGGTGGCTATGGCCCATGCCTGCGGTGTGTCAGTAGAGGGCGAGTTGGGCTGTTTAGGTTCGCTGGAGACCGGCCAAGCCGGTGAGGAAGACGGGGTTGGCGCCGAGGGTACACTGTCACCGGAGCAACTGCTCACTGACCCAGAAGAAGCTGCTGATTTTGTCAGCAAAACCCAAGTCGATGCCCTCGCTATTGCCTGCGGTACTAGCCACGGCGCCTATAAGTTCTCGCGCCCACCGACCGGCGATATTCTCGACATCGACCGCATTAAGGCGATTCACCAGCGCATCCCCGATACCCATTTGGTTATGCACGGTTCCTCTTCAGTACCCCAGGAGTGGCTGGCGATCATCAATGAATACGGCGGTGAAATCCCCGAGACTTATGGCGTGCCGGTCGAACAAATTGTTGAAGGTATTAAACACGGCGTGCGCAAGGTGAATATCGATACCGATCTGCGGTTGGTCTCTACCGGTGCGGTACGTCGCTTTTTGGCGCTCAATAAGTCGGAATTTGACCCGCGCAAATTTTTTCAGGAGACCACCAACGAAATGAAGGCGCTGTGTATGGCTCGCTATCAGGCCTTTGGTGCCGAGGGTCAGGCCAGCAAGATCAAGCCGATTAGCCTAGAGACCATGGCTCAGCGCTACGAGACCGGTGAGCTCGTAGCGAACATCCGCTAGTTTTTTTGTGACCGAGGCTGAAGCACCGCATTTGCCCACGGTGCTCACTCCGTTAGACCTGACGGTGCCGATAGTCTCTGGTAGCCTCGAGCACAGCTACTGTAGCTACTACCGCATTGACTTCGAGCACCGCTACCGGGATGTCGAGCACTACTTCGGGGCGATCTGCGCTGGCCAGTACCAAATTGCCAGCCACTTCTATGATCTGGCCGGTGCCCAAGGCAGTGCTATTATTGTGCACGGCTATTACGATCACAGCGGTCTCTTCAGGCACTTGCTTGACTACTGTTTGTCTCGCGGGTATTCGGTGGTGGTGTTCGACTTACCGGGTCACGGCTTATCCAGCGGTCGTCGTGCCAGCATTGGCGATTTTTCTGATTACCAGCAGGTGCTGGCGGCGGTACTCAACTATGTTCAGCCGCGGGCCGCGGGCCCTTGGTTAGGGCTGGCGCAGAGTACCGGTGGAGCTATTCTAGCCGAGTATCAACTCGCCACTGCCGAGTCGGTGTTTGAACGGCTGGTATTGCTGGCGCCGCTGCTGTATCCGGTGCGCTGGAAAACGTCGCTGTTAGCCTACAAATTACTGCACCGGCTGATCGACAAAATCCCCCGGGGCTTTAGCGACAACTCACACGATGGCGAGTTTCTAGAATTTCTACGCAGCGCCGACCCGCTGCAAGCTGATCATTTGCCTCTTGAGTGGGTCGGGGCGCTGGCGCGGTGGATCGCACACATCCGCCAGTTACCGGCGAGTGCCGCTGCGCCGCTGATTATTCAGGGCGACAACGATGACACCGTTGACTGGAAAAAAAATATGCCGCTGTATCAACAGCTTTTTCCCGATGCCAGTATTCATCTATTGGCGGGTGCTAAGCACCAGCTGGTCAACGAGCGCGCCGATATTCGCGGCCAAGTCAGCGCGCTGATCGATGATTATCTGGGGGTTGTGGAGAGGGTTGCTGGCGCCGACCCAGAATAACAGTGAAGAACTTGGCTAGCCGCTGTCTCTGCCGGCGGTCAGTTAATGGTCGCTTAGGCGGCTTGATCACGCTCAACACCTAGTCCTAGCAGCCTGCGGTATCGGTTGTTGAATAGCTCCTGTTAACAGCATTCGACGGCAACACCGCTGCACCCGGTTGCGGGTGAATATTATTGCCAGCGCGGGTCCAGTCCCAGTCAAACGACCGCAACAATTGGCAGCGCAATACCTACAATTCCTGCAACATCTGCAACATCTGCAACATCTGCAACATCTGCAACATCTGCAACACCTACAATACCTAGAAAGCCGAGAAAGCCAGTGCCCCGGGCTGTTCGCAGCCGGCAACAAACGCTAATAACACCGCCACCATAAGAACAGCGAGTGACTGCTGGCAGCGGTAGAGAGGGTTAAATCTCGCAGCGCTAAATTGAACAAGCAAACACTGCACAGCAGACAAGCGGCAATGGCCAGCAGCTATATCAGCGATTAGAAATAATAGTTTCGTGATGCTTTGACTATGAGCCACAGCGCGGTGGCAATAACAGGACTTAATAGCGACTAGAAAAACCTGCTATTTTCCATCGCTATAACGGGTCTTACTTGGCGCCGCAGCGCCGCGTAACACTCAATTAGGCAACGCCTTTGCGATGCGCTTGGTCGGGTTAAACCCAAGCTGCACAGTGGTAGCGGATAGGCGCGATTAGAACAATACGCGACAGCGAATGGTACCGTCGACTTCACTTAAGCGCTTGAGGGCCAACTCGCTGTACTCTGCATCGATATCGATAACTACGTAGCCAGTTTTTTCATTGGTCTGCAAATACTGGGCGCGAATATTGATTTTATTGTCGGAGAGGATTTGGTTGATTGCCGATAATACGCCAGGGATATTGCGGTGAATGTGCAACAATCGATGCATATCAGTGTGCGCGGGCAGCGCCACTTCGGGAAAATTGACCGAAGAGGTGGAGGTACCGTTGTCACTGTAGCGCGCTAATTTCTCCGCCACTTCCAAACCGATATTTTCTTGTGCCTCCATGGTGCTGCCACCGACATGGGGGGTTAGAAAAACATTGTCGAAGGCTCTTAGCGGCGAGATGAACTCGTCGTCATTGGAGCGAGGCTCTACCGGAAATACATCGATGGCGGCGCCGGAGAGCTGCTTTGATTGCAGCGCTGCGGCCAGTGCATCAATATCGATGACGGTGCCGCGGGAGGCGTTGATCAAGATCGCGCCCTTTTTTACCAGCGCCAGTTCCGCAGCGCCAATCATATCTTTGGTGGCATTGGTCTCCGGTACGTGCAGGCTGATGATATCGGCGCCACGCAGTAATTCACTGAGGCTGCCCACTTGGCTGGCATTGCCTATGGGTAGTTTGTTAACCACATCGTAAAACAATACCTGCATACCCAGTGACTCGGCGATGACTCCCAACTGCATTCCAATACTGCCGTAGCCAATCAGCCCTAGGGTTTTACCGCGAATTTCGAAGGAGCCGCTGGCAGACTTTTGCCAGACGCCGCGATGGGCTAGTGCATTTTTTTCAGCCACGCCGCGCAGCAGCAAAATCGCCTCGGCGATAACCAATTCAGCAACGCTGCGGGTATTGGAGAAGGGCGCGTTGAAGACCACGATGCCGCGCTCAGTCGCCGCCTGCAGATCGACCTGATTAGTGCCGATGCAAAAACAGCCAATGGCGATGAGCTTGCCGGCGCTAGACAATACCTCATCGGTTAGCTGGCTGCGCGAGCGAATGCCGACAAAATGGGCGTCGGCGATCTCGGCTTTTAACTGTGTTTCAGGCAGTGCCTTGGGATGGCTGACAATATTGGAATAGCCCGCCGCCTTGAGCGTATCAATGGCCGAGGGGTGCACACCCTCTAACAGTAAAAATTTGATCTTGCTTTTATCGAGTGATGTTTTACTCATATTGGCAGTGCTCCTGACGTTGGCGCGTAGTGACAATAGCCGATGGTAGCGCGGTAGCTGGCGTGGAAAGGCGCGTATGGTATCATAGCCGCCTTATTTCGCTAGCGCTCAATCAACAATCGGCCAGCTAGCGCCGGTCAGTCGTTTATCGCTACAGCCAAGGTAACCCTGCTATGAGCAAGTCGCAATTGTCCGCCCCATTATCATTATCTGCACACAGTATTGAGCAGTTGCGCGATATCGTCGGCGCCGCTTATGTGCTGTTGGACGAGGCCTCGCTGTTGCAGTACGGACGCGACTGGACGCGGGCCTATGAGCCCAAGGCTGCTGCTATCGCATTGCCAGCGACGGTGTTAGAAGTGCAGCAAATTGTTAAACTGGCTATCGCCGAAGGATTTGCACTGGTGCCCTCCGGCGGTCGTACCGGTTTGTCAGGCGGCGCCGTGGCCATTAACGGCGAGCTGGTAGTGGCTATGGATCGCATCAATAAAATCAGTGACTTCAGTGCTACCGATCGCACCGTGCATTGTGGCGCTGGCGTTATCACCGCCCAGTTGCAGGATTTTGCCGAGCAGCAGGACCTTTATTACCCGGTCGACTTTTCCTCCAGTGGTTCCAGTCAAATTGGCGGCAATATCAGTACCAACGCCGGCGGCATTAAGGTCATTAAATACGGTATGACCCGGGATTGGGTGGCGGGGTTGACGGTGGTCACCGGCAGTGGCGAAATACTCGAGCTCAATCGCGGGCTGCTAAAAAACAATGCCGGTTACGATATGCGGCAGTTGTTTATCGGAGCCGAGGGTACCCTCGGCTTTGTGGTGGGGGCCACTATGCAACTGACCCGCCAGCCCAATAACCTAACGGTACTGGTGTTGGGGGTGCCGGAGTTTTCCGCCATTATGGAAGTGTTAAACAGCTTTCAGGGCAAGATGGACTTGACCGCTTTTGAGTTCTTTTCTGAGCAGGCCTTGCAAAAGGTGGTAGCAGAAAAAGAGCTGCAGCGACCCTTTGCCACCGAGGCGCCCTACTATGCGCTACTGGAATTTGAAAATGCCAACGCCGAGACCGAAGCGCTGGCGATGTCGCTGTTTGAATTGTGCCTGGAGCAGGGTTGGGTGATTGACGGGGTGATAAGTCAGTCGCTGGAACAGTTGAAAAATCTGTGGCGCCTGCGCGAAGATATCTCCGAGACTATTTCCCAGTGGACGCCCTATAAAAACGACTTATCCACGGTAATTTCACAGGTACCCGGGTTTTTGCAAGAAGTCGAAGCGGTGGTGGAAAAACACTATCCGGATTTTGAGATTATTTGGTTCGGTCATATCGGCGACGGCAATGTGCACCTGAATATTCTAAAGCCGGAGAACCTGGATCAAGCACAGTTTTTTGCCCAGTGCAGCGAGGTCAGTCGCTGGGTTTTTGAAATTGTGCAGCGCTACCGTGGCAGTGTGTCCGCCGAGCACGGCGTCGGCCTACTAAAGCGGGACTACCTGAGTTACTCGCGCAGCCCCGAAGAAATCGCGCTAATGAAGCAGTTAAAGCAAGTGTTTGACCCTCGTGGGTTGATGAATCCGGGCAAAGTATTGGATATGACCCAGCCATAGGGAGGTTTTTGCGGTGGATTATAGTCATCAGTTGACTGCCAGTATCGAGGCGCCGGTGCAGCTTGGTAAGATTGTCTGCGTTGGGCGCAACTATGCTGCACATGCGCGGGAGCTCAATAATCCGATACCACAACAGCCATTGTTGTTTATTAAGCCGGCCACTGCGGCGGTGGCGATGGCCGGTACCATCACCTTGCCCAGCGAAGGCGGACAGTGCCACCACGAATTGGAAATGGCGCTGCTGATAGGCCACCGGCTCAGCGCAGCGTCTAATGATGACGAGATAGCAGCGGCGGTGGTGGCAGTCGGTTTGGCGCTGGATCTAACCCTCCGAGATTTGCAAGATAGCCTGAAGTCCAAGGGCCAGCCCTGGGAGCGGGCCAAGGCCTTTGACGGTTCCTGCCCACTGTCTAACTTCGTCCCGGTGAGCGGTCATGATCTGCAGGCTATGGAGCTGTCGCTGCAGCGCAACGGCCAACTGCAACAGACCGGAAATAGCCGTGATATGTTGTTCCCCATCAATACCCTGCTGCGGGAAATTAGCGCCGTATTTACTCTGCTACCCGGTGATGTTGTGCTCACCGGCACGCCGGCGGGCGTTGGGCCACTGCATAGCGGCGATCAGCTGATCGCGACACTGGGTCACATACTCACTATCAATACCACGGTGAATTAGAGCCGCTGTAGCCACACTTTTTTACCTGAACGGAGCTGTTGTGGGTCGGATTTCAATATGGTAATGCGGCCCCGTTGTCGTTGGCAGTGTGTTAGGTTGTGATAGTGTCAAAATTCGATTGTCAGGAAACACGCCAGTTTATGGACCTGTGTTAGTTCGCGCCGTGCATAATCGAGAAAAACAACAATAGAGAGGATAGACATCGATGTCGAAGACCATTGCCATAGTAGGGGCCGGTATATGCGGCTTGGGGGCGTCATTGGCGCTGGCGCGTAAAGGCCACAACGTGCGTGTTTTTGAACGTGATGGCGCGCCACCTGAGGGCGGTGCCGATGCCGCATTTTTTGATTGGGATCGCCGTGGCGCTGGACAGTTTCGCCATCCCCACGCCTTTCTCGGGCTGCTGTGCAATATTTTACAGGACAACTACCCCGATTTATTACAAGACTTTGTCGATGCCGGCGCGCTGCGGGTGGGTTTCGAAGAAATGATTCCGCCTGAGCTGAAGGCTGACTATCAGCCCGAGCCCGGAGACGAGCGGCTGTGGGTGATGATGTGCCGCCGGGCGACTATGGAAACGGTGCTGCGCCGCTATGTCGAGCGCCAACCGGGTATTGAGATCGTTAACGATCAGAGTGTGACCGGGCTGCTCACCGAGACCCGAGAGGGCGCTTTAGTAGCCACTGGTTTGGAGCTCACTGAGGGCTTTGTCAGCGCCGATTTGGTAGTTGATGCCAGCGGTCGCACCAGTAAATTCCCGACGTGGTTTAAGAATATGGGGTTGCGTGTGCGGGAGGAGAAAGACGACGCTGAAATTGTCTATTTTACCCGCCACTACCGCTTAAAGACCGGTGTTGATGCGCCGCCCCGCGATGGCCCCGAGCGCTCTGCCGGAGATTTAGGCTATTTGAAATACGGCGTATTCCCCGGTGAAGACCGGCACTTTGCGGTTATTATTTGCGTACCTGCCAACGAGATTGAACTGCGCAAAGCAGTCAACAGTGCCGAGCAATTTGACCAAATCTGCCGAGCTATCCCTGGGCTTATGCCCTGGGTAGACAGCGCGGTATCAGATGCTACTACCGACTCCTTTGGTTTCGGTGATATCCATGCGCACTGGCGCTACTACAGCGAGGACGAACAGCCCTTGGCGCTCAACTTTTTTGCTATTGGCGATGCCGCTATTCGCACTAATCCGCTATACGGTCGAGGCTGCAGTATCGGTATGAAACACGCGCATCTACTGGCGGATGTGATTGAGCGAGAACAGGATCCGGTGCGCTGTGCGCTGCAATTTGAAATCGATACGCAAGAGCAGATTCGGCCGATCTTCGATGCTAGTCTCAACGAAGACCGCAAGGGCATCAAACGCGCCGCCGCGGTCCGTTCTGGGCAGTCATTGGAGCGCGCTGGTGGTATTAAAAAGTGGTTTGGTCTGGCTTTTGGCGACGCCATGGCCGGTGCTATGCAAAGTAATATCCATGTTATTAGAGGGCTGATGCGCACCGTGCACCTGCTTGAAGCCCCCGGCGCCTTTCTCAAGGAAAAGCGTATTCGCAATACTATTTTCTGGTATATGCTGCGCGGGCGACGAAAAAATGCTGCGGCCAATATCGTCAATGGCCCCGACCGCTTGGGCATGCACGCAGTGCTGGCCCAGAACGCGGACTAACTGTTTTATCATCGTTAGCCGTTAGTGGTTAGTGGTTAGTGGTTAGCAAAAGCAAAGCACTTTAGTGCATCAATTGAGTGGCTATTATCGTCACGCCGCGATGGCATAGCCTTATTCGGTTGCAAAACCAGGCCCGAAGACAGCGAGGCTAGTATGCTGGTAGCAATAAAAAGTGAGCTGGGAGTGTTGCGGACTTAGGCCTTGCAGGTACTGTTTTTGCGGGCAGTAGCGGCCGGTCGCGAGCGATCTTTAAGCAATCACTGCGCAATCGGTCGCTGCGATACTGGGGCGGCTAACGAATACTATTCATGTCGTTGGCAGAGGTACTGCCGCCGGCCACCATCCACTTACTGATATCGATAATATCCTCGGGGCTGAGCGTTCCCGCGGCCTGCTTTAACAACATCATATTGATCACATAGCCATAGCGTGAGTTAGCATAATCGCGAATAGAGAAATACAGCGAGCGCTGAGCCTGTAACACATCGACGATATTGCGGGTACCTACTTCATAACCTGCTTGGGTTGCATCTAGCGCACTGCGGGTCGATACGATGGACTGTTTGCGGGCTTTGACCCGTTGTACGTCAGTGGCCACATTGATGTGCGAAGCCCGGGTGTTGCGAATAACATTGCGCTGCGTGCCGATTTGGTTTTGCAGTGCGCCGTTGTACTGCTCGTGGGCCTGACGGCGCTGTGAGCTGGTGAGGCCACCGCTAAAAATGGGCACGGTCAGCTCGACCCGCCAAGCACTGCCATCGGTTTGCGAATCCAATATGCCGTCGCCGACACCGGTTAGGTCAGTATTGTTTTCGTCGTCTGAATACTGGTAAGAAGCGGTCACCGTCGGTGCATGGCTCATCCGTTTGGCGGTGGCATTGTGGCGAGCACCCTCCATCGCATGCAGCGCTACTTTCAGGTTGTAATTGTTTTTAAGAGCAAATTTTACCCATTCATCTCTGGCCAGCGGGTCGGGGTCGACTATAGGGAAATCCTTGTTGAGTTCCCACAGATTGCTGTGGCTCTCACCGGTCAATACTGTCAGCGCTTCGAAGGCGGTGCCCAGTGCGCCCTCGTCCGTGAGGCGTCTGACCACGGTGCCGTCAAACACCGCTTGGGCCTCGTGCACCTCGGTAATGGCGATCAGACCGACGTCAAAGCGCTGCTGAGTTTGTTCTAGCTGCCGCTTGGTGGCGCGCTCTTCGGCTTGCGAGGCGCGCAAATTATCCTGCGCACTGAGTACGTCAAAGTAGGCACTAGCTACCCGCACAATAAGGTCCTGTTGGTCCGCGGCTAACTGCGCTTGGGCCCGAAGGCTTATTTCTTTGCCCTGTTTAAAATAAAACCAAGCTGACAGGTCAAACAGATTTTGGAATACGGAGATCTTGTAGGAGGTCTGGTCGCTCTCTCGAGTGGTTTCGTTACTGCCCAGAGTTTCCTGGTTGAAACCGATGGTATCGATATCCTGCTCGCCATAGCTGGCGGTGCCAGAGATCTGTGGCACAATAGTTGACAGCGCCTGTCTCTCGAATTCTATGTCAGAGCGATAAGTCGCTTCGGCGGCCTTTAACGTTGGATCGTTCTTGAGTGCCAATTGATAAATTTCGGCGAGAGTATCGGCCAAACTCAGTGTGCTGGCTGTGCATAAAGCGACCGCGGCTAGAAGAGGTCGAAACGGAAAATTCATGTCATATCCTTAAGAAAAAAAAGACAATATTAGTAAGTGCTGCACTATATGATAGCAAAAATCTACCTAAACCCCCACGTTTGCCACTGATAACGCCATTAAATTTTGTTAGGACAGTATTAACGGCGGGCAGCGAATACTGCTAAACTAAAAAGTCTGGAAATCACCCAGGCCAGTGCGGGTAACCTCCCCACTTAGCCGTTACGAGCTGCTCTATGGCGAAGAAAAAGTACAGCATCGACCTCGCCGGGTTGATGGCTGAATGTGAGGCCAACTACCTGCGACTGATGAAGTTGCTACCCCAGTTGGCTACTGAAGATCGGCGAGAATTAGTGGTCGAATTGATTGCGCAGCACCCAGTGTGCTTTCGGTTGCAGATTATCGAGCGCTGTAAATACACCACCATGGTTGAAATCAGTCAGCGGCCGCTGATAACCGCTGAACCGAGTGGCGATACCGATGACGGCGGCGCCGACAAATTGCGGCGCTGGATTAGTTCGCCGACGTTTTCGCTACGTATTTATCACGATGCGCGTATGGCCGAAGTTATTAGTTATGACAATCATCACCGTTTGCATATTAAATACGACTACCCCAACAACAACATGTACCACAGTGACGAAAAAGGGCAGTTAAATGCCTTGTTGGGGGAGTGGCTCAGCCATTGCCTGAACCACGGCCGCGCCCTACAGGGCGTACCCGACAGCGTGTTCAGTTAGTCAATACCGACAGCATCCTATCAACGGTACCACTCATACCATAGGGCAATGCACATCAAAGCGAATAATTCGCCGGCGGTATCGCTGGTTCAAATCACCGATGCCCACTTAGAGCGCCACCGTGGTGGCACGCTATTGGGAATGGACACCGACGCCAGTTTGGCCGCAGTGGTCGCACTAATCGCCCGTGAGCGCGGCGAGTGCGATGTGTTGTTGGCTACCGGTGATATTTCCAATTGTGGCGCGGTGACTTCTTACCAGCGCTTTGCTGAGGCGACCGCGACGGTGGCGTCTAGGCGCCACTGGCTGCCGGGTAATCATGACCTCAATAGTGCCATGGAAGAGGCGGTGGGCCGCGGTGACCAGTTACAGCGGGTGGTCGATATCGGCAATTGGCGGTTAGTATTGCTGGACTCCTCTGTCGATGGCGAGTCCGGTGGACTACTGGCACCGGCTGAGCTAGCACACTTAACGGCGGCCTTGGCTGACTGCGGCCAGCGCCATGTGTTGATCGCCATGCACCACCCGCTGCTGGCTATCGATTGCGCCTGGTTAGACCCGCAAAAAGTAGTCAACAGCGAGCAGTTTTTTGCCATTGTCGAGGGCTGCGACCGCGTTCGCGGGGTTATTTGCGGCCATATTCACCAACCAATAGACCGCGTGTACCGAGGCCTGCGGCTGCTCGCCAGTCCTAGTAGCTGCGTGCAATTTGCCCCCGGCAGTGACGATTTTCGTCTGCAGCGAGTGGGGCCGGGCTATCGCTGGCTGACTCTGGGTGCCGAGGGCACCATCGATACCGGGATGTCGCGGGTCGAGAACTATCCCTTTGAGTCAGCTATCGACTTCGAGGGCGAGCACTTCTATTAGCAAGCCAGTATTCAGCGGCGGGCTTTCGCGGTTGCGTGATATCAGCGAGCGGTACCGCCAGCTGATCGACATTCGCTAAAACAGCGGGACGTTAGCCCAAATAATCATTGTCCCGGCGCGCTAAAGTTCCTAGAATTGGCGATTCGTTCCAGTCCGCAAATAAAAGAACCTTCAATGACCGACTATAACGCTCAATCTATCGAAGTATTAACCGGTCTCGACCCGGTGCGCAAACGTCCGGGTATGTACACCGATACCACCCGGCCCAATCACCTGGCCCAAGAAATTATCGACAACAGTGTCGATGAAGCCCTCGCCGGTCACGCCAGTGAGATTGAGGTAACCGTCTACAAGGACGGTTCGTTAAGTTGCACCGATGATGGCCGAGGTATGCCCGTCGATATGCACCCGGAGCAGGGTCTGCCGGGGGTTGAGGTGATTCTATGCACGCTGCACGCCGGCGGTAAATTCAGCAACGACAATTACCAGTTCTCTGGCGGCCTACACGGCGTCGGCGTGTCGGTGGTCAACGCCTTGTCGACCCGGCTCGAGGTGACGATTCGCCGAGAGGGCGAGGTTCATCAGATGGCCTTCGCCAGTGGTGACAAAGCCAGTGAATTGGTAGTTATCGACACCTGTGGCAAGCGCAATACCGGCACCGAGATTCGTTTTTGGCCCGATGCCAGCTACTTTGATTCCGCCAAATTTTCACTGCTCAGGCTTCGCCATGTACTGCGGGCTAAGGCAGTATTGTGCCCGGGGCTGCGGGTAAGTTTTACCGAGGAGGCCAGTGGCGAAAAAGAGCAGTGGTATTACGAGGACGGCCTCAAAGATTATTTGGCGGGCAGTACCAAAGCCTGGGAAGTGATCCCTGAGGACCCCTTTGTCGGTACTTTTACCGGCAGTACTGAAGCGGTTGACTGGGCATTGCAATGGCTGCCCGAGGGCGGTGAACTGACCACTGAATCCTATGTGAACTTGATTCCTACAGCCCAAGGTGGCACTCACGTCAACGGCCTGCGCACCGGGTTGTTGGACGCAATGCGCGAGTTTTGTGAATTTCGCAGCCTCTTGCCCCGCGGGGTAAAGTTGTCCGGTGACGACATTTGGGACAAATGTTGTTATGTGCTGTCATCGAAGTTGCAAGACCCCCAGTTCTCCGGCCAGACCAAAGAGCGGCTGAGCTCCCGGGAGGCCGCCGCCTTCGTTTCTGGGGTGGCCAAAGATGCCTTCGCGCTATGGCTCAATCACCATACCGAAGACGCTGAAAAACTCGCTGAGATGTGCATTAACAACGCTCAGGCGCGGATGAAAAAATCCAAGAAAGTGGCGCGCAAAAAAATCACTACCGGCCCGGCTCTGCCCGGTAAACTGGCGGACTGTTCCAGCGATGACCCGGCTCGTGGCGAGTTATTTTTGGTCGAGGGCGACTCCGCCGGAGGTTCTGCTAAGCAGGGTCGAGATCGCGAGACACAGGCGATACTGCCGCTGCGCGGTAAGATTCTCAATACTTGGGAAGTTGACTCTCAGGAAATTCTGGCCTCGGAGGAAGTACACAATATCGCCGTGGCGATCGGCGTTGACCCAGCGTCGGATGATCTGTCGGGCCTGCGCTACCACAAGGTTTGTATTCTCGCCGACGCCGACTCCGACGGGCTGCATATCGCCACCTTGATCAGTGCGCTGTTTGTGCGCCATTTCAGACCACTGGTAGCGGCGGGCCACGTCTATGTGGCAATGCCGCCGCTGTATCGCATCGATATCGGCAAAGATGTCTACTACGCGCTGGACGATGCCGAAAAGCAGGGTATTCTCGATCGCATTGAGGCGGAAAACAAAAAAGGTAAAATTGGCGTACAGCGCTTTAAAGGCCTTGGTGAAATGAATCCGCTGCAGTTGCGCGAAACGGTAATGAGCGGTGATACTCGCCGGTTGGTGCGGCTGGTTATCGAAGGTGGCGACGACACTAACGGGCTACTCGATATGTTGTTGGCTAAGAAACGTTCCGCCGACCGCAAAATCTGGTTGGAGAGCAAGGGCAACTTGGCGCAGGTCTAGTTTACCGGGCAAGATGAACCTATCCACTGGGCGCTGCCGTTCAGCGCTTGTTCTACAGTTGCTTTACTTCCAGCGCTCGCTCGCCAGCGCTTATCCCCCACTCAGATATCATCGGCAGCCAGCCATAGCGCTCGGCGCCGCTGCCTTGCGCTATTCTAACCGACTGAAAGAGCCAGTCGGTGCAACCGGTCAGCACTAAATCCAGTCGCCCTCGGTGGCAATATTGAGTTGATTGCCGCAGTGTTTGCAGTGCACAGCGTCGCCCTCGTGACGGCTGAGTCCGCATACCGTGCAACTGTGGGCAACTTTGCTGGGGCGGAAAATAGTTTGTACCAGACGCAGGAAAAGTCCTACTCCGAACACCATAATAATCACCGCGATCAGCCGTCCGAGGGTATCTGATAAAGTGATATCACCAAAACCGGTGGTGGTGAGCGTGGCGACGGTAAAGTACAGGGCATCTAAGTAGTTGTTGATGTGCTCATTCTTATCTACTTCCAGTACGTAGATCACCGCGGTGATCACAAAGACAAACACGCTTAAGTTAAGGCTAGAGCCAATAATGTCCTCATTTTTTTTGAAAAATGGGAAGATTTGGCGAAGTTCCCTAACGATATGGTACGAGCGCAGCAGTCGCAGCATTCTCAATACCCGTAAAAACCCCAGATTATCGACAAAGGCCGCCGCCATTAGTGACAGGATAACCACCACATCCGCCAGTGAGGTCAATTGCAGCACAAAGGTCAGTGGCCGGCGGGCAATAAATACGCGGGCCGCCAGGTCCAGCGCCAATAGCGCGGCGAAGACATAATCAAGCCAGTACAGCGAGGCTAGACTATCGATCAGCGAGGAGGCGATAAAAAATAAAATAACCAAAGCGTCGAAAGTGAGCATGGCAAAGCGAAATCGCATGGCACCACTATCTTGGCCAAAATACAGGCGGGTTAAAGACTGTTTTAAGGTGGTACTCATCAATGTCTCGGCAATAATAAAACAGTTAATCGGTGGCACTAGCGGGTCTGTGTCCGCTCGTGCAGTGCACAGCTTATAAGTAGACGTGGCAATTGGCAAACCGGCTATTGTCCGGTCCACTATTGTCCGATCTACTACTGACCAGGCCACTATTAGCCAAGCACTAGTGCCAAACCAACTATTAAAAAGCCAATTATCGGCGGTGTTATTGTTGCTGCCACCGCCAGTGCAAAAATACCCTCAGCCCAGTGCCGCCAGTTTAGTTTGTACCTGATCGACAATATAGGCGCCGATCGGCAGCGCCGAAGTCGCCGCCGGTGACGGCGCATTGCAGACCTGCAGGGTGCGAGCAGAGTGGGCGAACAAAAAATCCTCGGCTAGGGAGCCGTCATGCATCACCGCTTGCGCGCGAATACCGGCGGGATAGGCCTTCAAATCAGCGCCGGTTAGCTCTGGGCAATACTTTTGAACCCGCTTCAAATAGCCCGGTTGGTAAAAACTGTCTTTCATTTCCTGCGCCGCTGAGCGCCAGTGTTGTGCTGCCATCTTCCAGAAGCCGCCGTAGCCGAGGGTGGCCAGGGTATCGGTCAGATTTATATTGAGTGCGCCGTAACCCTCTCGCTTCCAGCCTAATACCGCGTTGGGCCCGACCGTAATAGTGCCATCAATCATTGGCGTTAGATGCACCCCGAGAAAGGGCATAGCAGGATCGGGAATCGGGTAAATCATGTGTTTGACCAGCTGGTTGTGGGCGCTGGCGAGGCGGTAATACTCGCCGCGAAAGGGAATAATGGCGAAATCAGTGGCAATGCCTAACATGCGGCACAGACGATCTGCCATCAGTCCGCCGCAGGCGATGACGATGCTGCTTTCAATGCGCCGCTTGGAGCCCCCGCGATGAGTGCAGTCAAGCTCCACTCGATCGGGGTATTCCTCAGCGGCTATGACTTCGCAGTTGAGCGTTAGCTCGCCGCCACCGTCAACAAAGTGCCTGGCCAAGTTGGCGGTGACTAGGCGGTAGTCGACAATACCACTTTGCGGTATATCGAGGGCGGCTAAGCCGCGAATATGCGGTTCTCGTCGCCGCAGTGCGCTCTGGTCGAGGTAGTGGCATTCAATGTCATTGTCGGCGCAGCGCTGTTGCAGTGCCTGCATGCGTTGCAACTCGATCTCGGTGGTGGCGACCAATAATTTACCGGGCTGTTGGTAGGGAATAGCGTTGTCGTCGCAAAAGGCCATGGTGGCGAGTGCCCCGCGGCGACAAAAGTCGGCTTTTAGACTGCCCGGCGTGTAATAGACCCCGGCGTGAATAACACCGCTATTGTGACCGGTTTGATGACAGGCTAAGGCCGCTTCTTTTTCCAG
Source organism: Paraglaciecola psychrophila (assembly GCA_047623385.1). Taxonomy (GTDB): domain Bacteria; phylum Pseudomonadota; class Gammaproteobacteria; order Pseudomonadales; family Dasaniaceae; genus Oceanicoccus. The sequence goes on along the minus strand of JBLHLU010000001.1, from coordinate 10,861 downwards.
CAGTAATATTGAAGCGCCGGGGTGCGCTTGCTGCAGTTGCCAAGCGGTAGCGGTGCCGACAATACCGCCACCGATAACGGTGAAATCGTAACAAGTCTTCATAAGGGTGGCTTATCCGCGCGAAAAGTCTGAAGTATAAGGTAAGTTGGCGCTCAAGCCGATAGCCCAGTGGCGTTGGCTGGGCTGGCCTCAAGCAGGCACTGGCGACTGTTGCTGAGGCCAAAAAACTGCTACTGTTCGCCTCTGCTTTTTATTACGTTTTTAACGCACTGCGGTGCACTATTCGATTGGAGAATGACCATGACCACCAGTTTTCACCCACCCCAGCGCACCCTGATGGGCCCCGGGCCATCCGATGTTAGCCCGCGTGTGTTAGAGGCCCTGGGCCGTCCCACTATTGGCCATCTGGACCCGGCTTTTATTGGACTAATGGATGAAATCAAAGAGCTGTTGCAATACGCCTTCAACACCAAAAACCTGCTGACACTGCCAATATCAGCGCCGGGTTCGGCGGGTATGGAAGCTTGTTTTGTTAATCTAGTGAGTCCTGGTGACACTGTTATTGTCTGTCAGAACGGCGTTTTTGGTGGCCGTATGAAAGAAAATGTCGAGCGCTGTGGCGGTACGGCGGTGATGGTTGAGGACAGCTGGGGTACAGCGGTCAGTGTCGCCAAGGCCGAAGCGGCCTTTGATCGGCACCCCGAAGCTAGTATATTAGCCTTTGTTCATGCCGAGACGTCAACCGGTGTCGCCAGCGATGCCGCAGCACTGTGTCGTTTGGCCACCGCTAGAGGTGCTTTGAGTATCGTTGACGCGGTCACCTCGGTTGGCGGTATCGAAGTGGATGTCGATGGCTGGGGTGCTGACGCTATCTATTCTGGTACGCAAAAATGTTTGTCCTGCGTACCGGGTATATCGCCGATTAGTTTTGGGCCCCGCGCGCTGGAGCGAATTAACAAGCGCCAGCACAAAGTGCAGAGCTGGTTTCTGGATATGCAACTGGTAATGGCTTATTGGGGCGGCGACAGTAAGCGCGCCTATCACCACACGGCACCTGTTAATGCTATGTACGCGCTGCACGAATCACTGCTAATGCTCCGTGAAGAGGGCTTACCCGCGGCTTGGCAGCGTCATCGCCAGCACCACGAAGCGCTGGTGACCGGGCTCGAAACCATGGGCTTGAACATGTTGGTAGCCGCCAAAGATCGGCTGCCGCAACTGAATCTGGTGGGTATTCCCGAGGGTGCCGACGACGCAGCGGTGCGCTCAGCACTGCTGTCTCAGTATGATCTGGAAATCGGTGCCGGTCTCGGTGCACTAGCGGGCAAAGCCTGGCGTATAGGTTTGATGGGCCACGCCTGTAGTCAGAAGAACGTATTGTTGTGTCTGAGCGCGTTGGACAATGTACTGACCGCACAGGGTGCTAACATTAACAGTGGTGTCGCCGTCGACGCCGCGCTGAGCTGCTACTAACCGCCGCACAAACGGCTACACCATACTTTGTAATTGAGGGAGTGCAACCATGACAGCGGCAATTTATTTACCCCAAATAATGCGTATTGGCGCCGGTGCCAGTGCCAAACTACCCGAGGTACTGACGCAATTGTCAGTGGCAAAACCGCTGTTGGTGACCGATGCTTTTATGCGCGACAGCGGTTACGTGGCAGCGGTGGTCAGTAATCTGAGCGCCGCGGGAGTCAGTTGCGGCGTGTTTGCAGATTGCGTACCCGATCCAACCACCGATTCAATCGCCGCCGGTATGGCCAGTTGGCACAGCGGCGACTACGACTGTGTGGTGGCCCTGGGTGGCGGCAGTTCGATCGACTCGGCCAAGGCCATTGCTGTGCTAGCACTCCACGGTGGCACTATGCGCGACTATAAAGTACCTAATCCAGTGCCCCGGGGGGTGCCGATTATCGCCATCCCCACCACCGCTGGCACCGGCTCTGAGGCCACCCGGGCGACTATCATAACCGACGGTGACAGCCAGGAAAAAATGCTCTGCATGGGTTATGGTCTGATGCCGGTGGCAGCCATAGTGGACTATGAATTGACCTTATCGATGCCCTACCGGCTCACCGCCGATACCGGTATCGACAGTTTGTGTCACGCCATGGAGGCCTACGTCAGTAAAAAAGCCAACCCCTTTACCGACAGTGTCGCGCTGGCAGCGATGACGGCTATTACCAGTAATATCCGTCAGGCCTGCAACGAGCCGGACAATAGGGTGGTCAGAGAGGCAATGATGCTGGCGGCGACTTGGGGCGGGATGGCCTTTTCCAATGCCTCGGTGACGCTCATTCACGGCATGAGTCGGCCGATTGGTGCTTTCTACCATGTCCCCCACGGTATGAGCAATGCCATGTTAATGCCGGCAGTGACTGAATTCTCGCTGCCCGGGGCACCCAAGCGCTATGCCGACTGCGCTCGAGCGATGGGCTTTGCCAGTGGTAGTGACAGTGATACCACTGCCGGGGCTGCTCTGGTGGTGGGCTTGTATCAACTCAACGAAGATCTCAGCGTGCCCAGTCCGGCCGCATTTGGCATTGACCAAGAGCATTATTTCGCCTCGCTGGGCACCATGGCGGAACAGGCGCTGGCCTCGGGTTCACCCAACAACAACCCCAAGATACCGACCGCTCTAGAGATTGAGCAGCTGTACCGGGCGGTGTGGACCTAAGTCGACTGCCGCAGAGCGTAGCATACGCCAGGGCAGTGCTGTGGTAACGTAGTTACAGTGGTTATTGCATCAATTGCGTATTATTGCCGGCGCACTTTGGCCTTGCCGGCAATCTCTTGGCGACGTGCTTCACTGGCATTGCCCCAGGCCAAAATCTCGACCAGCAAGCGACCGCAGCCCAAACACTGATCCGCGTCATTGAGACAGCAGTTGCGAACACAGGGACTGGGCGTCGGCCCGCTCACTGGGCCGCTTACTGGCAAGGTTTTTTGCTGGCTGTCTGTGCTCACAGGGATCTCCGTTATTACGCGTCGCGCTGTTAGCAGTGTAGTTTGCTAGCGCTACTAACACCCGATATTTGTGGCTGCTATAGTCGAGCGAGTGCGCCGGAATAAATGTATCCCCGGGCATTCTAATGCTGGTTGTGGTGTTGAGTGCTGCCGCGCGCGGTTGCCTGCGCTGCGGGTCTAACAATATAGATATTATATTTCTGCCTTCCATAACGGTAGAATAGCCTTTTATTTACTAGATAGAGTGCACGCATGTTTACAGGAATCGTTCAGGGTCAATTTGCAGTGGGCAGCATCGAGCAGAAACCGGGCTTGCACACACTCAATTTTGAATTGCCGGCCAGCGTATTGCAGGGGCTGGAAATCGGTGCCAGTGTGGCCATCGACGGAGTTTGTCTAACGGTCACCGCTATTGCCGGTGCCGCGGTCAGCTTTGACGTAATGCAACAAACCTTGGCGGTGACTACCCTCGGTGAACTCAACAGTGCAGATCGGGTCAATCTTGAGCGCTCAGCCAAACAAGGTGTCGAAATAGGCGGCCACATTATCTCTGGCCATGTCGATGGCTGTGCCGAAGTTATTGCCATTGAGCGACCTGAAAATAATTGTTTTATTCGCTATCAGGTGTCCCCTGAAACCATGAAGTACATTTTTGCCAAGGGATTTGTCGGTCTCAATGGCTGCAGCCTTACCGTAGCGGATGTCGATAGCAGTAATAACAGCTTTCAGGTGTGTTATATCCCAGAAACCCTGCGTGTCACTACCCATGGCGACAAGGTGGTTGGCCAGCGGCTAAACGTTGAAATTGATCGACAAACTCAGACCGTAGTCGATACCGTTGAACGATTCTTACTGGCCAATCCCCATTTGGTGGCGGCGCGATAACGTGGAACCTGTAAAAACGCTTATCTACAGTGAACACAGCGAGCGCGACCTGCGTGCGGCGCTAGTGCGGCTGCATGAAAACGACGCGGTACTTAGCTATTATCAATTGTATGGTTTTTTGTTTGCGATAGCCTGTGCGCCGGAGACGATAAAACCCTCGGAGTGGTTTGAGTTGATTTGGCTCGATGACGAGCCCCAGTTTGACAGTAGCGAAGAGGCCCGGGGGTTTTACCAGTTGGTGGTAGCCTTGGCCGACTACATTGAGCAGTCCGCGGGGGTTAATCAGCAGCTTCCCTTTAATGCCGATTACTCTGATCACTGGCAGTCGGAACTGGCCCAGTGGTGCGATGGTTTGTTAATGGGGCATATGTATTTAGAGGAATTGTGGGATATTGCACTGCATGATCTCAGCGACGCCGACACCGCTAAGGAAGTCGACATCGTACTCAATCTGGCCAGTACCTTCGCTGATTTGGACGACGCTCGTCAGCTGTCTTTCGAGGAGGGCATGGATTTGACTGACGACCACCTGCCTGAGGCCTATGAGTTATTGCGCAAGGTATTGACTGTCTACGCGGCGGTGGCCGGGCAGTGGGACGAGATCAAGTGGGAAATGAATTCTGAGCAGATGTTTTTGGCGTTGGAGCCAGTACCTCGGGACACCCTGTGCCCCTGTGGTAGTGGTATCGTCTTTGCCAAATGTTGTTTGCACTGATAAGCATAATTGCTAGAGAAAACCCCCAGTGAAAAACCGGGGCATTAATAATAAAGGCCGCACAACGGGCTATCGGTCATTAGGATTCAATGGCCGGGTTTTGTTATCAACAGCGCAATAGGAGTTGGCAATGGCGATCAACACCACCGAGTTTAAGCAGTTAGCGGGAAAAATTTGTAGCGAGATTGAGCTTGCTCAAGCGGGCTCTGAAAGCAGCAGCGGTGCTGGTAACGCTGCTGTTAGTGGCGGCGCACTGCGAGCCAGGGTTGAGGCCTTGCTGATTGAACACGATCGTCAGGACACGGTTCCTATCACCCGGCGGGTCACTATTTTAATTTCCGACATACGCGGTTTTACTGCTTTGGCTGAGACCTATTCGGCAATTACAGTGATGAATATGCTCAACCGGTATTTTGCCAGTATGACCGAAATCATTGTTCGCTGTGGCGGCACCATTGATAAGTTGATGGGCGACTCGATTATGGCGCTGTTTGGGGTGCCACTCTCTAGCGAGCATGATGAACAACAGGCGGTGCTTTGCGCGGTCGAAATGCAGCGCGCGATGTCGGCGCTAAATGAAGAAAATAAAGCACTGGGACTACCAGAAATTTTTATGGGCATCGGTATTAACACCGGCCAAGTTATGGCAGGTGCGCTGGGCTCAGACTACCACCGTGAATATACGGTTATCGGTGACGAGGTCAACCTGGCGTCGAGGATTGAGGCCCAGAGCCTGCGCGGACAAGTACTGATCAGCAACAAAACCTATGCTCTAGTGCAGGACTTTGTCACCGTTGGTGAGCCCAGTTATGTGCAAGTGAAAGGCAAAAGAGAGCCCGTCTGCCTATACGAATTAGTCGGCATTACTAAGCCGCGGCCGCTGTCAGTGCCGCGCCGAGAAATTCGCAAAAGCCCCCGGGTGGCGATTGATATGCCCTGTTACTTTCAGTGCCTACAGGGCAAGTCGGTGTTGGAAGAACAACTTAAAGGTGGGGTGGTTGACTTAAGTTACAACGGATTGTCGATGTATAGCGCGGTTGCGCTGGCCGCATTCTCGGAAATTAAAATGGCTGTATCACTGCAGCTACTGGGCACAGAAACTACCAGTATTTATGCCCGAGTGCTCAAGTCAGAACCCTGCGCAGAGGGAGTTTTATGCAGTCTTGAGTTTACTTCAATGGATATACAGGGACAAAAATCGATCAAAAGCTTCGTCGATGCAAGGCTTGTGCAACAGCGCTGATTTCAGCGCCGGGCTAGATCGCGGTTTAATCACTGTCACTTTAGCAATAGCTCTTGTGTTCTGGCGTTTAAGCCGTTAAATTCGAGCGCATGGACTACCAACAACCCCCCTCACTCTCTGCGCAATTGCTGGTACTCAAAACTCAGCACCGCGCCCTCGATCAAGAGATCGACCACCTTCAGTGTGAGTACCCTCATAACGACCAACTTTATCTGCAGCGGCTGAAGCGGCAGAAGTTGCGCATTAAAGAGAATATATTGGTTTTACAGTCGATGTTGATCCCCGATTTGGACGCCTAGTTAGTAGTTGCGGTTAGTTAGGCAGGTAGACAGACAGGTAGACAGACAGGTAGCTAGATAAACAGATAACCTCCTTTTTTGTAGCGCAGGTTTTGACTCGGCCAGCAGCCCACTAAAACCCTCCAGGCAATCCACAGCAATCTACTCTTCGCCAGGTATTACCAGGTCTTAACTGCCCCGGCAGCTGTCTTGCCCCGTTGCTGTTGCCAGCACTGCCACCGGTAGCCAAACCCTTATTAAGCAAGCGCTATTACTGTGGCTGTAGCCGTTGTACTAGTGGTTGATGATAGGCCAACTTCAGCCGTCTTCGCGGCGGGTGCCAGGTACTTCCAGTACCAGATCAGCTCCATAGACCTGCGCTACTGTTTGGAAGCCGGCTTGCCAATCGCCTGCCAATACCCGCTTAACCACAATAAGTGTGCTGTGAAACGTTAGCAGATACGCCTCCGGGGTAATCAGTGTGGCGGTGGCTGAATCACCAGACGCGTTACTGGCAGTAGAGACAATGCGGGTCTGACGATTTTGCTGCGCACCAGGCGGAGGCCCCGGCGGAAAATTCTTGTCGATTAGCCAAGACAGCAACCGACGGCCAACCGGGTATTGAGCTACCCGCGGTAGCCAGCTGGGTATAGTGCCTTCCTGAACTTGATAAACCTCAATAGTGGGAATGCCAGTACTGACAAAGCTGGTCATCATATCGGCCCAGGGAATTTGTACCAAGGTTTGTTCACGGCCGTCTTGTACCCGCGAGATGATTTTTGCCGCATCGACTTGCACCATTTCACCGTTCTGACGCATTAGTTGTGGTCTGGAGAGTATTTCTAGTCCCGACTTGGCAGTACCGCGACTGAGGCCAGCACCGGCTACACCATTGTAATTACCGTTCATCAACACAGTTAGTTTATTGGCTTGATCAACTTGCTGCGCAACATAGAGATTGAGGCAGTCGGTAGGTACCACATCATAGCCAACCGCAGGCATTACCATAATATTGGCCTGTTTGAATTCCTCATCGCGTTGCAGTTGCGCCTCGATCACATGGTTTTCACCGGTGATATCTAAATAGTGGGTACCGGTGGCGACCGCGGCGTCTAACATTGGTTTTGAGGTGTAGGTATAGGGACCAGCAATATGCAATACCAACTCAAAGTGTTGCAGTACTTTGACTAGGTTGTCGGGGTTGTCCAGCGACAGTACCACGTAGTCGTAGCCCAACTCTTGTGCCAGTGGCTTTAGCTTGCTCTCGTTGCGCCCGGCCAACACCGGCACCACGCCATAGTCTGCCGCTAGTCGTGAGATACCGGCACCGGTAAAGCCATAGGCGCCGTAGATTAATACCTGGCCTTTGCGGTTTTGTGGCAGCGCAGCTAATACCTCTGCAGACAGTGCCGCAGTGGGTGGCGAACTGACGGGCTGGTTAAAATAAACCAGACTAATACCGATAGTAGCGGCTATAGCAATGAGCATATAGAGCAAGATTCGCATGGTGTTTGTCCTTGTTAGTCTGCTAGTAAATAGCTATAAGTTCTGAGGGTGAAAAATATTAATACTGTCGCTCGAGTCGACAGTGCCGCTACGACCGATGAAGTTTTGTTGGGTCATGGCTAACATTTGTGCATCGTCGCGGGTGGTTTGAGCGATAAATCGCGGTGCCATGGCATCACTACCATCGCCTAGGCGGCCGATAATAATAGCCATTTCCGGGTTATTGCCGCGATCGAAGGTGACGGTATAGGTTTCAATCACCGCGCGGCCGCTGGGTTTTTCGACATAGGGCGGCTGCGCTAGGTTGTCAACTAGGGGCTGATAATCGCTGGGCTCGCGGCGCTGCCATTGGCCGAGGGGCGCAGCGGTGGAATAGATGCCGGCGGAATGCTTGGTTAGAAACCCGCCGTTGGCGGTAACCAGCCCATATTTACCGCGATGCTGACGCAGCTTGGCGACCATTGCGGCAATCGAATTCATGACATAATTGTTGCCGGCACCACCGTGAAAGGGCAGGCCGCCAGTAATCGTTAGCGGCCGCGGGTCGTCTGTGGCTATACCCAGTTCATCCCGCGCTATTTGCACAGCGCTGGGGAAGCAGGAATAGAGGTCGACAAAGTCGATCTGATCGATGGATTTGTTGGCCATTGCCAGGGCTTGCTCCCCCAACAGTTTAATAGCTGGCGAACTGTGGTAATTGACGCGCTCGCTGACCTGCCATTTTTCCTGGACATCGGCACAGCCGTGTAGATAAACCCACTGGTCTTCAGCAACGCCCAATGTTCTGGCGTGGCCGACCGAGGTCAGCAATAGCGCCGCGGACTGATTAATTTGGTTCATTGCGTTCATGTATTTGGTATACGGCCAGCCGACATAGCGGTTGGCCTCGGTGGCAGTGGCGATCTCCGCGGCACTGCGCTCGATCGGGTACCAAGCGTGAGGTGAGCGCGCGGCGGCGGCGCTAAAGGGCGCAAATAACTCTCCCAGCGCGCGCTGGTGCTCTTCGATGCTGTGGCCATAGTGCTGGCGCAGGGCATTTTCAAAGAGTGCGTAGATATTACTCGGCAGCACAATACCCTGCGCCTGTTCATGGGCGCTGGCCATAGCTCGATCGGGGTATAACAGCGCCGGATCGCTGTCGCTTGGCTGAGCCCAGTCTGGCTTGATACCGGCCTTGTGCAAGCGTCGGCTGGTATCCATAGCCTCACTACCGGCTACCAGCACCATGCTATGCTCGCCGTTGGCAATGGCCTGGGCATAGCGGTTGATCAAATATTGCGGGGCGTTGCCACCATTGGGCGTTATCCAGCAGCGTGCGGCGCTGGCATTGATACGCTGGGCCAGCGCTTCGGGAGAATTGCGGGTGAATTCCCGAAAGCCACGCACTAGTACCAGTTCGTCGATCTGGGCTAGACACTGCCGGCTGATACCGGCATCGTCTGCCGCGGCTAATACCGCGGCCTCGATTAGGTCGACTGGCGAGGAGCACTGCTCTAGTGCCAAGGGTTGTTCGGTAATCTGACCGACACCGATAATAATGGGGGTACTGTCTAGGAGCTGTTGGGGTGCTGGCATACTACATCTCTATTGCGGATTATTCGCTGCGGTGTTGTGCGGCTGGACTGGGCTCGCTACCGAGGGGGTTAATTGCGCTGCGCCGGCTAGCATATACTGGTCAAAATCTGGGTCGTGGGTCATGCGCCAATAGTCTACCAGACGCCAGGGCATAACTGTGACTACCCGTCCCCGAGCGTTGCGGTAGTAGGTCGACATACCGCGGTGAGTCCAGATCATTTTTTCGTGCTCGGCGTCGACGGTGGCGACATAGTCGTCTTGCACCGATTGCTTGACCTCGATGCTGCTAATCTTGTTGTGGTGCATTTTGGCTAGGCAGGCACCGATATACCGGGACTGGCACTCGGACTGAAAAATGGCGCTGCCACCGTGGCCGAGGCCGGTATTGGGGCCCTGGGTGCAAAATAAGTTGGGAAAGCCCGGTACGGTAATGCCTAAGTGTGCCTTGGGATTGTCCGGGGCCCACTGCTGAGCCAGACTAATACCCTCACGGCCAACAATATCGAGGCGCGCGCTCAGCTGGCTTACCTGGAAGCCGGTAGACAAAATAATAATATCCACCTCGCGATACTGACCGTCCCGGCTGTGAATACCGCCGGCGTCGATGCGGTCTAAGGCCTCGGTCACTAACTCAACCTGTGGTTTTAACAGCGCCTCATACCAGCCGTTATCCAGCAAAATACGCTTGCCGTAAGGAGGGTAGTCGGGCAGACATTTTTCGATTAAGTCGCTGCGGTTGCCAAGGATGTGATGGATATGATCGGTGATTTCTTGGCGGTGGCGGTCGTTGGCGCGGTTGAGTGAGCGCTCTGGGTGTGGCCAGTCTGGATCTTTGTGCAACGAGGGCAGTAGGCCGTCGCCGTAGCGCCAAAACATAGTAAAGCGAAACCAGCGGGCGTAATACGGTAGATGCGCCAACAGCCACTGACCGGCGGGTGAAATAGAATCGTGATAACGCGGTATGGACCGCGCCCATTGGGCGCCGCGCTGGAAAATAGTTAGCGAGGCGACTTGATCTGCGATGTTAGGCACGATTTGCATAGCCGAGGCACCGGTGCCAATAATGGCTACGCGTTTGCCGGCAAGATCTAACCCGGTGGGCCAATTAGCCGTGTGAAACAACTCGCCGGCAAAGGTCTCGGCGCCGTCAAAGTCGGGAATAGCGGGCTGGCTAAACTGGCCAATGGCGGTAATCAGTGCCAGCGCGTCGATCTGCTTGCTGCCGCTAGCACTAGTTATTGTGACCGACCAACATTGCTTTTGTGCATCCCAACTGCCGCGTTTAAATTCGGTGTTAAAGTGAATATGTTGGCGCAGACCCAGAGCGGTAGCAGTCTTTTCCATGTAGTCCTGCAATTGCGTTTGCGGGGCAAAATAGCGACTCCAGCGGTAGCGTTCACCAAAGGAAAAGGAATAGGCATGGTTGGGGGTGTCAACGCCGCAACCGGGGTAGGTATTTTGCCACCAAGTGCCGCCCACTTCGCTATTGCGCTCGACGATAATAAACGGGATACCCAATTCTTGCAGCGTTGCGCCGAGGGCGATACCACTGACCCCAGCGCCGACGATGACCACCGGGCGCGGTGTGTTACTGACGGCTAAGGAATCGGCAGCCTGACTAGGCACCGGTGCAATATCGGCTAGCCTATCAGCTAAACCCATCTGTTCGCGCATCATTGGCGCGTATTC